>CACWUI010000029.1 GCA_902764045.1 uncultured Lachnospiraceae bacterium | reverse complement strand
TATTCCCCGACAAAGTACCTGTATCCTTTACCGGAAGCTCTGCTTAAATAAATCATAACGTCTTCCGCGGTAGAACTAAGCTCTTCATCCGTCAGATCCGTGGTGTAAGTATGGTCGTAAACATCAGCCAAAAATCTTTCAAGAGATTTTCCGCTTACGTTAAATGCAAAATTATCATCCTCATCGAGATAAATCTTAAAATCTGAATTAATATGATCTCCGTTTTTCTCGATGTAATTAACAAGATTATATAAAAGAGTGTTGAGTTCTTTGTTTTTGGTATTTCCCGAAGATTCAAAGGTATCTTCTACTTTGATGGAATAAGCAAGCTCGTTATAAGCAAGGAGATTTCCGTTTCTGTCGTAGATATTTCCTCTTACAGGGGAGATGTCTCGAGTCTTTTCCTGATTCAAAACAAAATTGTCTAAATATGTCTGACCCTCGATTATCTGCAGCTTATAGCAGCGATAAACTAAAACGCCGCCAAGCAAAAGGACAATTACCCAAAGAATAGTCAGGCGATTTGTAAAAATATTTAATAATCTTTCTCTGAAGCTGTTAAACACTTTTTAGGCCTCTTTCCTGACTTCTCTTTTTTCAAAGGCATTGTCATGGCGGAATTCTCTTGTGTCAGTGGATTTTTTAATGGCAAATATCCTTGCTATAACCACTTCCTGCTCAAATTTGTTATATTCCGTTTTTCCTGAAAGCTTCACAAACATACCCTTGCTTATTTTTTTCAGCAGGGTGTCCGAATCCTCGTTTTTCATAAAAACAGTGGCGGTTATGGTGTCATGAAAATCGGTGATATCCAGTCGTATGATTGTTTTTTCGTTTTTGATCGGTTTGGTATCGATCTTACGGATCATACCGCAGACGATCACCCTGTCACTGGTCTCGTCAATCTCACTTATCGGTGTGATCTCACCTTCAAAATCTTTTCCCAGAATAATATCGGGAGTTTTATCATCTTTTTTTTCTTCTCCTTCAGGCGCTGAAGACTCTCCGGACACATCCGGTGTTTCATCGCTTGTTTCATCTGATACGGACGCCTCTAAGGCCTTCTTTATATCATCTACTCTGACATTTAATTCATGTTCTTTTAAGGCATCAAACCTGCCTGCGGTACTGTCACTGTATTCGCAGACCACCGGTACATCCATAAAAAAACGGTTTAGAAAAAGCTTATTAAAATAATCCTTTAAGTCATCGGAAACCTGCTCGCTGAAAAAGCCTTTCTCCATAACAATATGCAAACGATTGTCACGGAAAAAGACATCCGACTTTTTGTAAAGGATGTACTCCTTATGAAAATATCTGCCAAGCTCGGTCTCCAAACTTTCCCTGTATGCGTCAAAAAGTTTTTCGGGAGTGTAGCTTGTGTTCAGATCGTACCTGTCAAGGATCCTTACGCCCCTGGCCACCTTTCTGAAGATCCTTTTAAATAATATTTCTTCCAGTCTTATGATCACTTCTTTGGGGATAAGCACATCGCTCACGGTATAGATCCTGACCAGAGTTGCATTTCCGTCCTTTGTGATACGGATCACCTTCATGCGGTCCGTGTACATGGAAATATCCCCGGGAAGTTCCGTGCCCGGAAATGTTTCATTAAAATCCTTTTGGTCATCCGTAATTATCATAAAACACCTTCTACATTTCCCAATTATCTATTTCTTCCCTGAGAGCTGATAGAAGCTCGCTTTCCGGCACTTTTTTTACAACCTCGCCCTTCTTTATGACGATCCCTATACCGTCACCGCCGGCAATGCCGATGTCTGCTTCCTTTGCCTCCCCGGGACCGTTTACAACACATCCCATAACTGCGATCTTTATATTTTTTTCGCAATCATCAAATTCGTCATGCACGCTTTTGGCAAGACCTATAAGATCTATCTTTGTTCTTCCGCAGGTAGGACAGGAAACTATCTCAACTCCCGGGTTTCTCAACCTGAGTGATCTTAATATTTCCTTTGCAACGTAAATCTCATTTTCCGGGTCATCCGTAAGAGACACGCGCATGGTGTCACCTATACCTTCGGCAAGTATCAGCCCCGCTCCGACAGAGGATTTGACGGTGCCTGATATAAGTGTCCCGGCCTCGGTGATACCCACATGCAACGGATAATTGCATTTGTCTGAGATCATTCTGTATGCCTCAAGACTTATAAGAACATCTGAAGCCTTGATACTTACTACAAGGTTATCATAACCCATGTCCTCAATTATGCCCACCTGGTTTAAAGCGCTCTCCACCAGGGCTTCAGCCGTTACGCCCTTATATTTTTCAAGCAGTTTTTTTTCAAGGGAACCGCCGTTTACGCCTACCCTTATGGGGATTTCTTTTTCTTTGGCAGCTGCCACAACTTCTCTAACACGGTCAGTACCGCCTATATTACCGGGATTAATCCTTATCTTATCGGCGCCGTTTTCGATAGCCATAATTGCCAGTCTGTAATCAAAATGAATATCCGCAACAAGAGGGATATGTATTTTCTCTTTTATGTGAGAAAAGGCTTTTGCCGCTTCTTCGGTAGGAACGGCGCAACGTATGATCTCGCATCCTTTTTTTTCAAGATGAAGTATCTGCGCCACAGTAGCCTTTACATCTTCCGTAGCGGTATTTGTCATAGACTGGATAAGAACGGGATTCCCACCGCCGATAACCGTATTTCCTATTTTTGTAACCTTTGTTTTATCTCTGTTATTCATAAACCGCCTCCGGTAAAAACCATCAGAACAACACAATAATATCCTTAACCAAAATATATGCCATAAGCACCAGAAGGAAGACTACGCCGATAAAGGTGACCACATTTTCCACTTTTTTGGAAACGGGTTTTCCTCTTATTGCCTCGATTATATAGATCACAAGACGTCCGCCGTCAAGGGCGGGAATAGGCAAAAGATTCATGATACCCAGGTTTGCGCTGAGTATAATGGCGATATTAATCATGTTTAAGATCACGGGGATCGTACCTGCTTTTCTGCTCTCTCCCACCACGCTGCTTATGGTGGATACGGTACCCACGGGACCGGACAGATTATTCATGCTGACCTTGCCGGTGCCCATTCCTATAAGAGTTTCAACAACGGAGCTTATCCTGAACCCTGTATCGGCAAATGCAAGACCAAGTGTCTTTATGGGAGATGCATGAACCTTTTTTCCGTACATGGTAAGTCCCGTTTCATATGATGTGGTCTCCATTATTTCAGGGGTAAGATTAAACTGCCTTTTATGCCCTGCCCTTTCAATCTCCACATTAATGGTCTTGCCTTCGGAAGCCCTGACCAGATCTATAAGCTGAGAACTTTCCGTAAGTTCTTTTCCGTTTATGGAAATGATCTTATCATTAGTCCGTATGCCTGCTTTCTGGGCTGCGGAATCATCCAGAACCTCTGCTACATGAAGCTGTGTGTCAAGCATAACGCCGATCTTATATGCCACATCCGTGACTTCCTCCGGAGTAACGGATGTTTTATATGATCTGCCGTCTCTAGTATATGAAATATTTAAAGTGTCTTTTTCGTGATTGGAAAGGTAAAAGTCCAATTCCCTTGCAAAGAACATCCAACGTCCGTTGACGGCGTTTATCTCATCACCCTCACGCATCCCCGCGGTATAAGCCGGAGAACCTTCTTTCACATCGTCCACAATGCAGGGGTCGTATCCGCCTACTCCCAGAAGTACTACGGACATGATAATGGCAAAAATAAAATTAAAAACAGGTCCAGCCGCAAGAATTGCTATCCTTGCAGACACGGACTTGGATTCAAGGGTTGCGTTTTTACCGTATTTGTCAAGCATCTCAAGAGAGCGCTTTTCCACCTCGGACAGTTCCGACTCGTCAACAGTTTCATCCCTGCCTCCGGGCAAAATATACTCTTCCTGTCCCAGCATCCTGCAGGAACCTCCGAAGGGAAGGGCTTTCAGACAATAATCCGTGTCACCTATACGAAAAGCAAAAAGCCTGGGACCGAATCCTATGGAAAATTCCACAACACAAACGCCGTTTGCCTTTGCAACAATAAAATGTCCGAATTCATGAGCGATGATCACAACACTTAATATTAAAACAGCAAGTAAAATATTAATTATCAATTTTTCTTTCCCAACAATTCATATACGGCTTTTTCCGTTGCAAGTATCTGTTCCAGATCGGGATTTTCAATATGATCCACATCATTCATTGCTTTTTTTATCAGTTCATATATTTCAACAAATCTTATCTCGCCCGCCAGGAATCTTGCCACGGCAAATTCGTTAGCAGCATTAAAAATAACAGGCATATTGCCTCCCTTACGGGATGCATCATATGCCATCCTCAACCCCTCAAAAACCTCCATGTCCGGTTCTTCAAAATCAAGAGATGAAAGCTTATAAAAATCCAGACGCTCAAGACCGAAATCAAATCTGTCGGGATAAAACAGAGCATACTGGATAGGATGCCTCATATCCGGCACACCAAGCTGTGCTTTTATGGAACCGTCATCAAACTCCACCATAGAATGCACTATGCTCTGGGGGTGAACCACCACCTGAATATCATCCACGGAAATATCATAGAGCCAACGTGCCTCTATCACCTCAAGGCCTTTGTTCACCATAGTGGCAGAGTCTATGGTGATCTTTTTTCCCATTGACCAGTTGGGATGGATCAGAGCCTCTTCAAGCGTAACTTTTTCAAGGGCTTCTTTGGTATAACCTCTAAAGGGACCTCCCGAAGCTGTAATAAGAAGCTTGTGTATCTGTTTCTGATTTTCACCCTGAATACACTGAAAAACTGCAGAATGCTCACTGTCAACAGGAAGAATGGATACGCCCTTTTCCTTTGCCAAAGGCATAATGATATGCCCTGCAGTAACAAGTGTTTCTTTATTGGCAAGTGCTATTTCCTTCCCTGCATTTATAGCGCAGACAGTGGGCTTTATACCCATCATGCCCACAACAGCCGTAACTGTCACATCGGCATCTTCGTGAGCCGCCACCTCTTCTAGCCCTTCATTTCCGGAAACAACTTTTATACCGGTATCATTTAAAGACAGTTCCAGATCTTTCTTAAGTTCAACATTGCCGACACATACTGTTTTTGGCGAAAACTCTCGGGCCTGTTCTTCCAAAAGCTTAATATTGCTTCCGCCGGAAATGGCACAGACCTTCAATTCACCGTTACTTTTTCTTACTATGTCAAGGGTCTGGGTGCCGATGGAACCTGTAGAACCCAGCACAGATAAAGTCTTCACTTAAAAATCTCCTTTTATCTTAATCCCATAAAAAATACAAGCCAGTAAACAATGGGGGCAGTGATGATCACGCTGTCAAATCTGTCAAGGATACCCCCGTGTCCGGGGATAAGCTTGCCGTAGTCTTTGATATTTCTGTTCCGTTTTATGGCAGATGCGGACAGATCCCCGATAATACCGCCGAATGCTCCGATAAGACCCGTAAGGGTAAAGATCAGAATAACATTGCCATGAAGATCGATACCCACGGCATTAGCGATGATACCGTATATCAGACCTACAAGAGTGGATCCGGCTATACCGCCTATTGCGCCCTCAACCGTTTTTTTAGGCGATAACTCGGGACTCATTTTATGCTTCCCGAAAAAATAACCCGTAAAATAAGCACAGGTATCATTTACCCATGAACCAAGGAAAATAAGCCATACCGTAGCAGCTCCGCCGGATGACATACGCAGACGGAAAACAAAACTGATCATCAATGAAACATATACGACACCGAAAATGGCGGCCATAATGTTTGAAACATGAAGCCTTGGGTACATCAGTACATAAGCCGTTAGCAAAGCTATAAGTGTAGCCGTGATTATAAAGATCTCGAAATGAAATCCCAGCCCCAGCTTTACGGATATAAAAAGGGCAAGTGTGGAGGCGTATCCTATCCATGCAGGCATTGAAGCTTCCATTTCCAATACCCTGTAAAGTTCAAAAAGTCCTATAAGTGAAACCGCAAGGCACACAAAATAAAGATACCAATTACCTATCACAAGGGTCGATATCAAAATACCGAGTATAACAGCTCCGCTTATTATCCTGGTCTTCATTTCACTCCTCCGAAACGTCTGTCTCTTTTGTTGTATTTTACAACCGCCTTAATAAGCTCGTTCCTGTCAAAGTCCGGCCAGCAGGTATCACAATAATAAAACTCACTGTATGCGCACTGCCATAAAAGGAAATTGGAGATCCGCTGTTCACCGCCGGTCCGTATGAGCAGGTCCGGATCGGGAATACCTCCTGTATCAAGATGCTCTGATACAAGGTCTTCCGTAATATCGGAAAGATCTGTATTTCCTTTTGCAACCTCACCCGCGATCGTTCTTAAAGCCCTTGTTATCTCGTCTCTTCCGCCGTAATTAATGGCTATGATAAATGTCAGACCGGTGTTGTCTTTAGTGGACTCTTCCAGCTCGTCAATTACTTTATTCAATTCGTCATCAAGAGCAGTTTTATCGCCGATGATCTTACAGCGGACATTGTTTTTTCTGCCTTTTTCAATTAATTTTTTAAGATAAACAGAAAAAAGGGAAAATAAAACACTTACCTCCCCTTCAGAACGCTTCCAGTTTTCGGTTGAGAAAGCATAGACCGTGAAATACTTAATGCCCAGATCGCTTGCAACCTCAACCATATGCTCTACTACCTCGCTTCCTACGGTATGTCCGTAAGTACGGGGTTCTCCTTTTGCCTCAGCCCAGCGACCGTTTCCGTCCATGATAACGGCCACATGCTCCGGTATCTTAAGACCTTTTAAGTCTTCCTCTTTGAAAATATCTTTTTCCATTATACAGTCATTATCTCTTTGGTCTTGTCATCGATGGCATCGTCCACTTCTTTTGTGAATCTGTCAGTCATCTGCTGAATATCTGTCTCGATGTTTGCAAGTTCGTCATCAGAGATCTCTCCGTCCTTATTTAACTTCTTTGCAGCATCATTGGCATCTCTTCTGATGTTTCTGATGGCAACTTTGGCATTTTCGCCGTATTTTTTAACTTCTTTGGCAAGTTCTTTTCTTCTGTCTTCGGTAAGCTCGGGGAAAATAAGCCTGATCATCTTTCCGTCATTGGTTGGGGTAAGTCCGATATCGGCGATCTGTATTGCTTTTTCTATTTCTTTTAACAGACTTGCATCCCAGGGCTGTATCTGGAGCATGCGGGCCTCAGGCACTGAAATATTGGCTGCCTGGTTCAACGGTGTGGGAGTTCCGTAATAATCCACCATTACACCGTCAAGTATATGGGGATTGGCTCTTCCCGCACGGACCGTCGCAAGCTCGGTACGGAGGGAATCAATTGATTTGTTCATTTTTTCTTCTGTTTCTTTTATGTCACTCATATTATTACCTCTCTTATTTTAATCAACCGTTACGGTTGTACCGTTAAAACCGTCTTCAAATGCTTTTATGATACTGTTTTCTTCTTTAAGGGAAAACACCCTCAGGGGAATGGAGTTTTCCATACAGAGAACGGAAGCCGTCATATCTATTACCGCAAGCTGTCTTTCAACCATTTCGGATATCTTTAAGGTGTCAAACTTTACGGCATCGGGATTTTTTGCAGGGTCACTGTCATAAACACCGTCAATATTTTTGGCAAGAAGAATATAATCAGCCTCGATCTCAGCCGCACGAAGGGCAATGGCCGTATCCGTTGAAAAGAAAGGATGTCCCGTGCCTCCGGCAAAAAACACCACTTTACCCTCGTTCAGATATGAAAGAGCACTGTCCTTGGAAAACACCTCGGTCATATTGCTGTAAACAAACGGAGTAAGGATAGCCGTGGTGATATCATGCAGCCTGAAGATCTCCGAAACATAAATACAGTTCATAACAGTGGCAAGCATTCCGATCTGGTCGGATTTGCAACGGTCAATGCTGAGTCCCGTCCGGCCCCGCCAGTAGTTTCCGCCGCCTATGACAATGGAAATCTGCATTCCGTTTTCAAGAAGCTTTTTTATCTGCCCGGATATGCTGACTATAAGTCCGTCGTCGTATCCGCCATTTTCGGACCAGAGGGCCTCACCGCTTAATTTTAAAACAACTCGTTTCATGATAAGTATCAATCTCCTACCTGATCATATTTTTTATGCTGGAAATATTCTGAATTATCGGTAATCTGACAGAAGGTAAATCCCTTATTCTGAAGAGTCTCGATGATCTTGGGAAGTGACTCTACAGTGGTTCCCTTGGCGTTGGTATCATGAAGCAGGATCATGTAATCACCTTCATCACTCATGTAATCCAGTACATTGTCAGCAAGCTGTGACGGTGTAAATTTCACACCTGTAGAATCCTCATTGTCGATATTCCAGTCGTAATACGTAAATCCGTTTTTATTGAGCCACTTTATACAATCTTCAATATTTGTGCCTCTTTTGGCTGCTATTGTATTGCTGGAACCGCCGGGGAATCTGTAGTAAAAGGTTTTTACCCCCGTTACTTCCTCAAGGTATTTTTGCTGTCCCTCTACATCTGCGATCCAGTTGTCAAGCGAAGCATAAACCTCATCGTAATCATGGGACATGGTATGGATGGCAATGGTATGCCCCTCGTCATAACATCTCTTTAAAGCGGCTTTTTCGGCCTCATCTTCCTTTTCGATATCAAAGAAAGTAGCCTTTATGTCATATTTTTTCAAAACATCAAGAACCGCGTCGGTGTTGGCGCTGGGACCATCGTCAAATGTGAGATACACCTTCTTTTCGGCTTTCTTTTCCAGTTCCTCAGCCGCCTTTTTGTTTTTGGGGTTTGAACCTGCTTCCTCTTCTATGGTGGTGGTAGTGCTTTCGGTTTCCTGTGACTGTGTCTGTTCGGCAGTGGTAGTCTGGTTATTGTCGGCCACTTTTTCGCCGCTTTCATTTCCGCTGACAGTGATCATAATAATGATCAGGGCTGTTACAGCCGCCGCAGCGGTAATGATAGGCGCAACAAATCCATTCTTTTTCATTTTCTAACTCCCTGTAAAAACATAGAACTTTATTTGATATTGATTTATTGTAGCACTATATAGGCAATTTGTTAATCACAAATTACAAAATATTGTGATTTTTTGTTACTGAGGCATTAAAAAAACACCGCAAACGCGGTGTCTTTTATGATCAATTACCCATCTGGGCTGCTACCTCTGCGGCAAAGTCCTCGTTTTTCTTCTCAAGCCCCTCACCGGTCTCAAAACGAACAAACTTCTTGATCTTAACATTTGCGGAATTAGCCTTTGCAACTTCATCAATATACTTCTGAACGCTCTGCTTTCCGTCCTCAGCCTTGATATAGATCTGGTCTACAAGGCATATGTCCTTAAGCTCTTTATTGATACGGCCCTGAACCATACCGTTTATGATCTTATCATCAGCATCGGGCTTTTCGTTCTTTGCTGCAACTGTAAGGATCTCTTTTTCCTTCTCAATGAACTCCTGGCTCACTTCATCACGAGTGGTATATACAGGCTTAAGCGCTGCAGCCTGCATAGCCACATTCTTAGCCATCTCTCTGATATCGTCATTGATAACATCGGTCTCAACGTCAATAAGAACACCGATCTTTCCGCCCATATGAATATATGAAGCAATAAATCCGTTCTCCTCAACGATCTTATCAAATCTTCTGATCTTAAGATTCTCACCTATAACAGCGATCTCTGCAACAAGTGCTTCCTCGACTGTCTTAGAAGGATCGTCATTCCATTTCTCAGCAAGAAATCCTTCAAGATCTGTTGCGGATGTATTTAATGCCTGCTTTGCAACCTGCTCAACATAAGCCTGGAAATCAGCATTCTTTGCAACAAAGTCTGTCTCTGAATTAACCTCAACGATAGACGCTGTCTTGTCACCTTCAACCATAGTCATTACAAGACCTTCAGCTGCGATCCTGCCGGCTTTTTTCTCGGCAGTTGCCTGACCCTTTTCTCTTAAGTACTCAAGAGCCTTCTCCATATCGCCGTCAGTTTCTGCAAGAGCTTTCTTGCAGTCCATCATACCGGCACCTGTCTGCTCTCTTAACTCTTTTACCATAGAAGCTGTAACTGCTGCCATATCTTTATCTCCTTTATATGATAATTATTCTTCGTCCTCTGTATCTTCCTCGGAAATCTTCTCCTCTTCCTCTTCGCTGAGTTCAGCGCCCTGGGAAGCCTCAATGACCGCATCGGCCATCTTTGAAACAATAAGTTTAACTGCTCTGATGGCATCATCATTTCCGGGTATAACATAATCAAGTTCATCAGGATCACAGTTTGTGTCGCAAATACCGATAAGAGTAATGCCCAGTGCATGAGCCTCCTGTACACAAATGCTTTCCTTCTTGGGATCTACTATAAATATAGCGTCGGGAACTCTCTTCATCTCTTTGATACCGCCAAGGTTTTTCTGAAGCTTCTCCTGCTCTTTCTTAAGCTTAAGCACTTCCTTCTTGGGGAGTCTTTCGAAGATCCCGTCTTCTTCCATTTTCTCTATCTGCTTAAGGCGCTCAATACGGCTGCGGATGGTTCTGAAGTTGGTAAGCATACCGCCCAGCCATCTTTCATTTACATAGTACATTCCGCAACGCTCTGCTTCGCTTGAAATAGCATCCTGCGCCTGCTTCTTTGTTCCTACGAAAAGAACTGTTCCGCCGTTTGATACAACGTTTGCCATTTCATTATATGCAGAATCGATCATACCAACGGTCTTCTGAAGATCGATGATATGGATACCGTTACGGTGCATATAAATGTAAGGAGCCATTTTGGGGTTCCATCTTCTTGTCTGGTGACCGAAGTGAACACCCGCCTCAAGTAACTGTTTCATTGAAATAACACTCATTTTAAACCTCCATGTGGTTAGACTTCTGCACGCTTCCCGCAAGGATAAGGACCGTAAACGGCACCGCTTATCAATAAATCCGCGCGCATGATTATTTGTTACGTGTCATAAAGCAACACGGGTAATAGTATATCAGTAAATAATATTTTATGTCAAGAAGTCAGGGGACAGTTTTCAGTCTCCCTAAAGTAAGAATGAAAACCATCCCCTGATCAAAAAAATTCATATGATTTCGTAAAGGTTTACGCTTCTTTCACAAACCCGCAGCCTTCCTTTATGCAGGCAATCTTCTTGCCTTTTTCCACCATGAGTCCTCCGCATCTGGGGCATTTTTCCTCAACAGGTCTCTGCCACGTGGAAAATTCACAATCCGGATAACTTTCACATCCGTAAAATATCCTGCCCTTTTTCGTACGTCTGAGAACTATGTCTTTACCGCAGTCCGGACATTTAACGCCGATCTTTTCAAGATAAGGCTTTGTGTTGCGGCAATCCGGAAATCCGGGACATCCCAGAAACTTTCCTGACGGACCGTATTTCACAACCATATTACGTCCGCATTTTTCGCAGATTACATCTGTAACCTCATCTTCAATCTTTACATTTTCAAGTTCTTTTTCGGCCTTTGTCACTGCTTCATTCAGATCGGGATAGAAATTCCTTATAAGATCCTTCCAGTCAACTTTCCCCTCTTCCACCCTGTCAAGCAGTGATTCCATATTGGCAGTAAAATTCACATCCACAATAGCGGGAAAAGCGTCACACATCATGTCATTTACAGCGGTACCAAGCTCGCTTACATGAAGATTCTTCTTATCCTTAACCACATATCTTCTCGCGATGAGCGTGGAAATAGTTGGTGCATATGTACTGGGACGCCCGATGCCAAGTTCTTCTAATGTCTTTACAAGTGAAGCCTCCGTATAATGAGCAGGCGGCTGTGTAAAATGCTGCTCCTTTATCAGTTCATTTAAAGAAAGCACGGAATCTTCTGATAAAGAATTGGCAAGCTTATTACCTGCATCCTTTTCATCATCATCGTCTTTATATACAGATAAAAAACCGTCAAATTTAAGCTTCTGGAAGTACTCGGACTGTAAAACATTTATATTTAAAAAAAACAATAATTATGATAAAATAATGGCAG
>CACWUI010000028.1 GCA_902764045.1 uncultured Lachnospiraceae bacterium | reverse complement strand
ATCAAAGCTGAGTTCGAGGCTGAAGGAAGCCGTACAGATAACCGTCTCAAGAAATCCGAAGCTTTCATAGAGTCCTGTTATTTCTTTTTTCTTTCCCCGCATTCTGGGAATCGCTCTGTTGTAATGAATGATATCCACATGGGTAAACATACGGATATAATTCATAAACACTTCGCCGGGTGAACCCGTGCTTCTGCTGTCTGCTATAAGCCAGTCACCCTTTATACAGCCTCTTAAGCCTTCAGAATACCTGTCTATATTTCTTATCGTCTCCCTGAGTCCAGCCGGTGCATTTTTGTAATCACCTGCGATGGCCTTCAGATCCCAGGCGGTACGCACCATCCTTGAAACCTGGCTGAGACTGAAAAAGAAAGGCTCTATAGCGGGCTTCTTTTTAAAATATATCGCAGTGGATGCAAGGGCGATCCCCACCGCCATGATTATCCCGGCAGGCGCGTTTACAAAGATCATAAAGAGGATCGCCGCCGCAAGGAGCACATCCATCAGGATGGAAATGCCGCTTCCGATGGGTTTTAAATTCTGCACCGTATCTATATGATCGGCAAATGAAAAATTCTTTACGAATCCCAGCCTGTCAAGCCTGGACTGAGTGGAATATCTTGTTTTTTCATCATAACCCATCCACTCAACGGAATCATTAAAGGTCTTCAGTTCATGAAGATCTGACTTGGGGATACGAAGTGTTTTATAAAGATGCTCACGCCCTATGGACGATCTTGAGATGTCCATCTTTTTATAAAGTCTGTCCATCTCCAGATCATTCCAGGTAATATCGTCAACATAATAAGAATCCCCCCTTACCAGTTTATAGTAAGACGAGATATTCTCCAGCTCCTCGGACGTATATTCATTATCCTGAAGCTTCCCCCAGTTATCTTTTATTTTTTCTTCTTCAAGTCTGTTTCTGTTTCCTTTTGACGATACCGAGGCAATGGCTATGCCCGCCACAATAACGGCAAATATTATCCAAATCCCCAATATGATCTCCTTTTAAGCGTCGGGATATTTTATAAGGCTCTCAAAGGGAATATCTCCCAGATTATCCTTTGCATTGAAGCCCTCAAGCTCGATAAGGCATACCACCTTTACAACCTGAGCCCCCATTCGGTCGATAAGCTTAACTATGGCATCAATGGTACCTCCTGTAGCCATAAGGTCATCTATGATAACTACCCTCTGTCCGGGAAGAACTGCATCATCATGAATCTCGATCTCATTGCTGCCGTATTCAAGATCATAGCTCTGGCTGATGGTGTTTCCGGGAAGCTTTCCCGGCTTTCTTACGGGTACAAAGCCCTTTCCCATGTTATAAGCCACGGGAACTCCGAAAAGAAATCCCCTGGCTTCAGGGCCTACCACCACATCATAATCAATCCCCTCAAGGGCCGCCTCGAAACTGTCCACTGCTTCCTTCAGTCCCTTAGGGTCCTTTAATAATGTGGTCACATCTCTGAAATTAATACCTTTTTTAGGGAAATCCGGTATGCTTCTTATGTACTTATCCAAATCCTGATTCATAATATTTCCTTTCTTTAACCCCTTGCTGTTTTGTAAATAGCAACACTGTTTTGCATCATTCTGTTCATATCCGACTCCAGACCGCTCTTTCGCATTTTATCAAGAGCCTGTTCCATGTTGGGCGGATAGAAAAATGTTCCGTGGCAATCGGTGCAGAGCACATCCACCCTCTGCTCCTTTATCATCTTATTGGCATGCCTGAACGCACCGAACTTCAGTAAATGAGCCGTGTTCATCTGTATGGCCAGATCCATGTCCAGAAGCCTTTCTATATATTTCTTGTTCCCGTACTCGTAAAACCTTTCCAAATGGGCAATGATGATCCTTAAACCTCTGTACTTTATCAGCTTTTCCACATCCTCAAGAACCTCCGGTGTCCATTTGGAAAAAGGCATCTCAAGAAGCAGATAGTTGGAATCTCCCATGCACAGGTTAAATATCCCATTCTCAAAAACTAGTGAATGGTGATATGCCACTTCGGTACCTAGTATTATTTTTTTATCAAAATCAGAATACTGACTTTCCTGAAGAGCCTCTCTAAGCGTTGTATAATTATCATGTCGTCGCTTCAGATAATCATCAACGGTTTCCGTGGGATAAAAATGCGGCGTGGCAATAACACCCTGACACGACTGCTTTTCCATCATGCTTATCATCTGCAATGCGTCGTCAGTGTTTTTACACCCCAAGTCCATGGAAGGAAGAAAATGGGCATGAATATCATAATATTTATTCCTGTCGTCCATCAGGTAACATTCCTTTCCTTAATGTCTCCGCGTTTGTACGCATCTATAAGCTCCAAAAGATCCTGTATAAGTCCTTTGATCTCCTCACCCTGGTTGGTATCTTTAATGAGAATCCTCTTTTCTTCGGATGACTTTGCTATCTCTGTTGATATTATATCATCTCCGTACTTAATTGCGTTATCGGCAGATGTGAAAGGTTTGTGAGCGGTAAGAACCTTGCCCTTGGAGTTAAATATCAGGGTATATCCCGCTATCCCCGTTTCTTTCTGATATGCTTTGGAAAAGCCCCCGTCTATCATGAATACTTTTCCGTTTGCCTTTACCGGGTTCTCGCCTTTACTCTGCTTGACCGGCACATGACCGTTTATGATGATTCCTTTTTCCGGATCCAGACCGAATTCCTCCAGTATCATCTTTGCAACTTTTTCGTCATCGATAAGATTATAATAAGGATTTTTATGCTCTGCCTGAGCCTCCTTATCATCCAAAATATATCTCTCAAAAGTGGCCATTCTGTTCTTTCCGAAGGCCGGCGCATCCGGCGCGTTCCACAGATACCATAAGATATCCGCTCCCTTTTTACGCTCATCCGGATCGTCCGAGGAAAAGCCTCTTCTTACGCAGGCATCAAGAGCATCATAAAAGGCTTTACCCTTGTACTTGTTTCCGTAAAGAGTTACTTCCTTTAAGGTGCCGTCCTCATTAAGCGGCACGCATCCGTGAAACATAAGGTTGCCGTTATAAGCAAGATATAATGCACCGTTTGACAGAAGAAGCTCAGCATGTCTTTTTAATTTCTCACATTGTGAGAATGAAAGAGACAGTCTGTTTACCAGTTCCTGCTCGTCCCTGTTCAACTCATACGGGGCATTGGGATCCACCGTGGGATAAAGGGCATCCTTAAGCTTAATGTCTCTGCCTTCAAGATGCACCGTGCCTTTTTCATAATCTATCTTGTCAAGGATAAGCCTGTCATCCATATTATAATCGGGGTGGTCCATGATAAGCTTGCCCTCCAGCTTAAACTGGATAACGGTCGCTGCCTTGTGCATCTTCATGGTAAGCTGGGTTTCTTTGTCGTATGTGATCTCCCTGTCCTTTATGGCATAACACTCACATGGGTCATCCTTGTAATATTCCGCCGCAAAATCCTTCAAAGGCTGCATATTGATACCATAGCCTTCATCAATGATATCAAGTCCGTCGTATCTCAGACTGTTTCTGAGGATATTGCAAATGCATGCTCCATGGCCCAGCGCTGCCCCCATCCATATGACATCATGGTTGCCCCACTGCACATCAAATGAATGATATTTTTCCAGAAAGTCCATGATAAAATGAGGACCCGGACCTCTGTCATAAATATCTCCGATTATATGAAGACGGGATATTACCATGCATCTGATAAGTTCGGAAATAACCCTGATAAAATCATCCGCCATTCCCAGACTGATGATATTGGAAATGATATCCGCGTAGTAATTTCCCTTGTCCGAAGGTGTGGAATTTTCATTCAATAGTTCTTCGATAATAGTCCTGTAGCTTTCCGGAACAGCTTCTCTTACCACATGATCCGGGTATTTAAAGACAGACTGTCTGCACACGATAATAAGACGACGGATAAGCTCGTCGTACTCTTCATCCGTAAAACCGCCCACTCTCTTTATAAGCTCCAGTTTTTCTCTCGGGTAATATATAATAGTAGCAAGCTCGTCCTTTTCGTCCTTTGAAAGTGTATCTCCGAAGGCATCATCGATCTTTCTTCTTACTGCTCCCGAACCGTTTTTTATTACGTGGAAAAACGCTTCATGCTCTCCGTGTATATCTGACATAAAGTGCTCGGTGCCTTTAGGGAGGCTCAGCATGGCAGAAAGCTCGGCAGCTTTTACAGATGCGCTTTTTATATCAGGATATTCCTCTGATAGTTTTTTCAAATATCTGAACTTGTCGTTATTCATAAACAAACCTCCGTAAACCTAAAACCCTTCCTTAATCTCTCCTTACGGCAAGTATCACATTTTCCCCGTTAATATCCCACTCTTTTATAAATGCATCGTTTTCAGGTTCATCTCCGATAATAAGATCATTTGCAAGAACCGTGCCTGCAATCTGATCCTTATATTTCATGGCAGCTTCCTGTACCTTGTCCGCCTTTATCCATGCGGTTATCTTATCCATGACTTCAAAGCCCGCATCCTTACGCATGGTCTGCAGCTTGCTGACGATCTCCCTGAAATGTCCCTCTTCTATCAGTTCGGGAGTAAGCTTGGTGTCAAACACAACGGTTATTCCGTTGTCGGAATCCGCCGTGAAACCTTCCTGCTGCACCATTCCTATCAAAAGATCATCTTTTTCAATGCTGATCTTTTCTCCGTCAAGGTCAAGGGTCAAAAGACCTGTAGCATTAACCTCTTCCATCGCTTTATTTCCGTCAAGCTCTTCCAATATCTGTTTTATCCTGCCGATGGACTTTCCGAACTTGGGTCCCAGGGTCTTAAGCTGTGGTTTAAGCGTATATCTGGTATATTCCGAAACATCAGTCTTCCAGACAACCTCTTTTACGTTCAGCTCGTCTCTTATGATGTCCGTGTAGAATTCATCGAGACTGAAGGGAGCGCATATATACATCTTTCCGATGGGCTGTCTCGTCTTTATGTTCGTGGCATTTCTGCAGGCTCTTCCCAGAACCACCGCCTGAAGCACGTCTCCCATTTTTTCTTCAAGGTCGGTGTCGATAACGGATCCGTCGGACTCAGGGAAGTCACAAAGGTGTATACTCTCCGGCGCCGACTTATCAATCCCCGCCACAAGATTTTGGTAAATGCTCTCCGTCATGAAAGGTGTCATGGGCGCTGCAGCCTTTGAGAATTTCACAAGCACTTCGTAAAGGGTCATATAAGCATTTATCTTATCCTGCTCCATACCCTTTGCCCAGAAACGCTCGCGGCACCGTCTCACATACCAGTTGGAAACCTCGTCCGCGAATTCCTCCATACATCTTGCGGCCTCGGTTATGCAGTAATTTTCCAGATGATCATCCACGGTCTTTATCATGGTGTTCAGTCTGGATAAGATCCACCTGTCCATAACAGTAAGGCTGTCCCTGTCGATCTTGTGCTCAAGAGGATTAAACTCGTCAATATTGGCATAAAGTACGTAAAACGCATATGTATTCCAAAGCGTCGATAAAAACTTTCTCTGTCCTTCGGTCACGGCCTTGTCATAAAAACGGTTGGGCAGCCAGGGCATGGAATTTTCATAAAAATACCACCTTATGCCATCGGCTCCGTGCTTTGCCAGCGCATCCATGGGATCCACGGCATTTCCTTTGGACTTGCTCATCTTCTGACCGTTCTCATCAAGAACATGACCTAATACTATTACGTTTTCATAAGGCGCCCTGTTAAAAAGCAGGGTTGAAATGGCAAGAAGGGAATAAAACCAGCCTCTTGTCTGGTCCACAGCCTCTGATATGAACTGGGCAGGAAACTGTTCCTTAAAAACATCTTCATTCTCAAATGGATAATGATGCTGTGCAAACGGCATGGATCCTGAGTCAAACCAGCAGTCTATAACCTCGGGGACTCTCCTTTTTGTACCGCCGCATTTTTCACATTTGCATGTAACATTATCTATAAAGGGCTTGTGAAGTTCTATCGTCTCAGGACAGTTTTCAGAAACCGTCTTTAACTCCTCAATGCTTCCTATGGCGTTCATATCGCCACATTCATCGCATTTCCAGATGTTAAGGGGTGTTCCCCAATATCTGTCACGGCTGATGCCCCAGTCCTGGATGTTTTCAAGCCATGCTCCGAAACGTCCGCTTCCTATGGTCTCCGGGATCCAGTTTATGGTGCTGTTATTTTTTATAAGGTCGTCCTTAACATCGGTCATCCTGATGAACCAGGACTGTCTTGCATAGTAGATAAGCGGTGTATCACATCTCCAGCAGAAGGGATAATCGTGCTCAAATTTGGGGGCACTAAAGAGTCTGCCATCCGCCTTCATGTCCCCGATGATCTCAGGATCCGCATCCTTTACAAACATACCGCCGTAGGGAGTTTCTTCCGTCATATTCCCGTGGGAATCAACAAACTGCACCACGGGAAGGTCATAGAGCCTTCCCACACGGGCATCGTCCTCACCGAAGGCAGGAGCTATGTGGACGATACCGGTACCGTCCGACATGGTCACATAATCGTCGCAGGTTACAAAATGAGAGTTTTTACCCAGCTCCTCAGCCTTTTTCTTTGAGCATTCAAACAAGGGCTCATATTCAACTCTGTCCAGATCCTTCCCCCTGAACTCCTCTAGGATCTCATAAGCCTTTTCATCTTCTGATCCGGCAAGCCCTCCAAGGACCTTGTCCGCAAGGGCCTTTGCCAGAATATAAGTGTATCCGTCAGCCGCCTTTACCTTTATATATGTTTCTTCCGGGTTTACGCACAACCCCACGTTTGAAGGAAGGGTCCAGGGTGTAGTGGTCCACACAAGGAAATACGCATCCTCTCCTGCCTTTTTAAATCTTGCAATGGCGGAACGTTCCTTTACCTCCTTGTACCCCTGAGCCACCTCATGGGATGAAAGGGGCGTTCCGCAGCGGGGGCAGTAAGGCACGATCTTGTGTCCCTTATAAAGAAGTCCTTTATCAAAGATCTCTTTTAAAGCCCACCATTCGGATTCGATATAATCATTTGCATAGGTGATATAAGGCTGCTCCATGTCAACCCAGAAACCAACTTTAGAGGAGAACTCCTCCCACATGGCCTTATATCTCCATACACTTTCCCTGCATTTTTCTACGAAGGGCTCTATACCGTACTTTTCTATCTGCTCCTTGCCGTCAAGACCAAGTTCTTTTTCCACCTCAAGTTCCACCGGAAGACCGTGGGTGTCCCAGCCTGCTTTTCTCGGAACATAATAACCCTTCATGGTACGATATCTGGGAATCATGTCTTTGATCACGCGTGTAAGAACATGTCCGATATGAGGCTTGCCGTTGGCAGTAGGAGGACCGTCATAAAAAGTAAAATACTCCGATCCTTTCCTTAAATCCAGGTTTTTTCTGATAATATCATTGCTCTTCCAAAAATCCTCTATCTGATCTTCCCGCGCTGTAAAATCCATATCCGAAGATACTTTTTCGTAAACCATAACCCTTGCCTTTCTTAGTTTATTAAACGGCGTAAATTTCACATAATCCGCCATTTTCCGTATTACTTTATACTATAAAAATATGTGTTGAAAGTCAAATCCCGGGGCCCCGTAAAACAACAAAAAAGAGCCCCCGTATTTACAGGGGTTCCTGTCTGACAAAAACACTATTTATTTCATAAACTGATCAAGGGCGGAATTAAGCATCTCGATCGCCTGGGTATCACCCTCTTCGATGGAATCCACGATACAATGCGCAACGTGCCCTTTAAGAAGCTCACGTCCGATATTGTTCACGGCTGATTTAACAGCGGAAAGCTGGATAAGGATCTCCGAACAATCGTCACCGTTTTCAACCATCATCTTAATATGCTCCATATGCCCTATGGCCCTACTGAAACGATTCAGGATCTTCTTTGTATCAGCTTCGTTGTGGATATGGTTGTGTTCATGGTGATGATGGTGATGATGGTGGTGTTCTCCGGTACTTTCTTCATCATCTATATATCGTATTTGATTCTTTTTTTCTTCTTCCGTAGCAACACGAACCGTCACCTGACCGTGATTCCTGATATGCACATGCGCCAGATTTTTCTTGTGCATTTCCTCGTGCTCTTTTTGAGAGAGGCTTTCACCGTTTAACTCTTCATCCTTTGATGACTTACTTTCTGTCATCCTTGCCACCTCCAATATTTAAAAGCAATAAAAGTATTTTATCACATAAGAATAAATAAATAACCCCCATGGGGGGATAAATGTTGTTGACCGTAATTTTTAAAAGATTTATCATAGGAACTATGATAGATTTACATTCACATTCTTTATATTCCGACGGGTCGGACACGCCTGAAAAACTGGTAGAAAAGGCGGTCCGGACAGGTCTCAGTGCCCTTGCTCTCACCGATCACGACACGGTGCGTGGCGTAAAGCACGCTGTGGCCGCCGCTGAAGGTACAGATCTTGAGATAGTACCCGGGGTCGAGCTGAGCACATTTTACAAACGGGGAGAGGTCCACATAGTGGGCCTTTTTGTGGACTGCACAAACAGAAAATTCCTTGAGGCGCTGAGCCATATCAGCTTTATCCGCGAGGAGAGAAACCGGAAAATGTGCGCAAAGTTAAATATCCTGGGCATCGACATTGATTACGACAATCTTATAGAGATATACGGCAGCAAGACCATTACCCGGTCACATATTGCCGACTATATGCTAAACAACGGGATAATACAGGAACGGCGCGAAGCCTTTGACAAATATATCGGCTCCGGGTGCCCTGCCCATATCCGCTGGGAGAAGATCACGGCGGAACACGGTATAGAACTTATTAAATCCGCCGGAGGCGTTCCCATCCTCGCCCATCCGGTTGCTTACAAACTGACTAATACAGAGCTTGAAGAGCTTATCATACATCTTAAAAAACACGGACTTGAAGGCATGGAAGTGTATTATTCCACCAATTCCACATCATTTACCGATAAATCAATGCATCTTGCACGAAAACACGGACTCCTTGTTTCAGGCGGATCCGATTACCACGGACGCACAAAGCCTCTTATATATCTCGGGACCGGTATGGGCGGGCTTAAAGTCCCCGACAGTCTTCTCCCTCCCATTCGGGAAGCCGTCGGACGTCCTATGCCTGAACCAGAAGAATCATGAAGTCATCGAAAAAACACTCCGGTTTAATATGTTATGTTTGACAACTTGGATCATTTTTTTGAGCAGATCCGGAAAAATTTCTTAAAGAAATTCCTTAGGAATTTCAAAGAAATTTTGACACATTTGCCAAAAAAATGAGACGCGTGTCAAACGTAATATATTAAACGGGAGTGTTTGTATAATACGCCACGGTGACGGTTCTTGTGGCTCCATATGATTTTTGCCGATTAAACGGTTTTAACAGCCACAAAAACCGTCCCCTTGGCTTTTTTAATGGTGGAACAATCGTATCCCCGTAAAGCACATGACCATCCCAAACCTGTCACAGGTTTCTATAACATTATCATCCCTGATAGAGCCTCCCGGCTGCACCACATATTTAACACCGCTTTTTGCCGCTCTTTCGATATTGTCACCGAAGGGGAAGAATGCATCCGATCCCAGGATAACATCCGAATTCTGCTTTAACCATTCGCTCTTTTCCTCAGCCGTAAACCTCTCGGGCTTACAGGTGAACACTCTCTCCCATGCACCATCCGCAAGAATATCATCATCATATTCACTGATATAAAGGTCGATGGCATTATCAACCTCAGCCCTTGCGACATCATCCCTGAACGGAAGATCCAGCACCTTGGGGTTTTGTCTTAAGTACCAGTTGTCAGCCTTGTTTCCCGCAAGTCTTGTACAATGGATCCGTGACTGCTGCCCTGCTCCTATACCTATCGCCTGACCGTCCTTTACAAAGCACACTGAGTTGGACTGGGTATATTTCAGGGTGATCATAGCCACTATCATGTCTTCCTTAACCGGCTCGGGAAGCTCCGTGTTCTTGGTAACTATTTCATCAAGAAGATCTTTGTTAATGGGGATCTCATTCCTTCCCTGCTCAAATGTCACACCGAAGACCTGCTTGATCTCTATCATCTCAGGAACATATGAGGTGTCAATGCTGATGATATTATAATTACCCTTCTTTTTTTCTTTTAATATCTCAAGGGCTTCATCATCGTAGCCCGGCGCGATAACACCGTCCGAAACCTCTCTTTTTATGAGCATGGCCGTATCCCTGTCGCACACATCAGACAAGGCTATAAAATCGCCGAATGAAGACATCCTGTCTGCGCCTCTTGCCCTGGCATACGCATTAGCCAGCGGGCTTAATTCTTTCAATCCGTCATCTACTCTGTAAACTTTTCTTAAAACATCGTTTAAAGGACGGCCTATTGCCGCTCCCGCAGGTGAAACATGCTTAAAAGAAGCTGCTGCAGGCATGTCTGTAGCAGCCTTAAGTTCTCTCACAAGCTGCCATCCGTTTAATGCATCAAGAAAATTAATATATCCGGGTTTGCCGTTTAATACCGTTACGGGAAGCTCGCTGCCGTCTTCCATGTATATGCTTGCCGGCTTCTGATTCGGGTTGCATCCGTACTTTAAAGATATCTCTTTCATAATCCGTCTTTCCTTTTTTTATCTGTTTTTATTAATGATACGAGTCTGAACCTCACAGGTCTGAATATCTATAAATCTGGTAAATAAAGAAACCTTATTATCCTCATTAAGACTGTCCCAACAGTTATTTGTAAACTCGTCAATATCCTCCGGGATAATAAGCTCCACAGGCTCACCTTCAAAGCTGGGCAGGGGATCGCCGTCTCTCATATATGTGTGGATAAAATGACCCTTACCAGCTACCGGAGTCTTATATCCGTAAATAAATCGCTCACAGGAGGAAGGGTCCCCGTTTGCACTTTTAAGTATTGAAAGCTTATATGAAAATCCCTCATCCTCTTTTGTGATAATACCGGAGATCCTAGGCGTATAGTTTGGAGCATCCGGTTCAAACTCTCTGGTATACAGAGCCTCCTCAAATGTTTTTCCTTCCTTTAAATGATCATAGATGGTATCTGTCTGGTCACCGTTTGTTACTATAGTGGTAGTGTCCAGTACCCTTACGGGCGAATAAATGATAAGAGAAGGATCCTCCAGCTTGTCCGGATCAAAAGCTTCTGTCCTTATGCCTTTACCTTCCTCCGCAAATATACGGTTACGGCTGTTTTCACTTCTTCCCATGATAAAATATGCCATCACGGCATTTTTCCCGTCAGGCGTCATTCCGATGATGATGCCTCTTCCGGGATATGATACAGCACTTAATTCTTCTTTTATGGTCTTCATATTGCCTCCTGTTTCTTTGATCAATAATTACCCAGCAACCTCATGGACTTGGCTTCCTCGTACATCCCCCGTAAAGCAAATCTGACACAGGGATCTGCGAGATTTCCTTCAAACTCCACGAAAAATCTGGAATCCCACTTTTTGGAACGTAAAGGCCTTGATTCTATCTTCATCATATTCAGGTCATTATAAACTATCTGGCTGAGCAGGTTGTAAAGAGTTCCTTTTTCATTGGGGGTTTCAAAAATCACGCTTACCTTGCCGGCATCTTTTAAAAATCTTCTTTCCTTTGATACTATCACAAAGCGGGTGGTGTTGCCGGAAAGGTCATTTATTTTTTCCTTAAGGACATTCAGACCGTATAACTCTCCCGCCTCAATGCTTGCAATGGCGGCAAAGCTTTTATCTTTGTCCTCACTTACCTTTTTAGCACTTGCTGCCGTATTGGGAGTGCTTATCTTTTCCCAGTCTTTATGCTGCTCAAGAAAACCTGCGCACTGGAAAAGTGCCTGGGAATGGGAAAAAACTCTTTTTATATCTTCAATCCCGGATCCCGGCAATGCAAGAAGCGCATGATCGATCTCCACAAACTCTTCTGCCACTATGTAAACGGGATATTCACTCAGCAGATCATAAACCTCCGTCACGCTTCCGGCAGTGGAATTTTCCAAAGGAAGGATCGCAAAATCCGCTTCACCCATGACTGTCATATCCAAAGCTTC
>CACWUI010000027.1 GCA_902764045.1 uncultured Lachnospiraceae bacterium | reverse complement strand
CCTTTTTCTGTCATCTCATCAAGCCAGATCTCTTGCTTTTCAAAATCTATAAATGGTTTAAATTTCTTCATACGCTGCTCCTCACAGATCATATTTACTTGCCACATTTACCAGCTTTCTAAGCCTTTCACTTTCTTGCAAAAGCACCTCTTTTCCGGACTCTGTTGTCTGATATACCTTACGCCTCTTATCCTCTCCCGGTACCGCTTTGATCCACTTTAAGCCCAGCAGATTCTCTATGGCTCCGTACATGGTGCCTGCCGCCACACGGACATCTCCACCACTTAGTTCCTCAACCTTTTGCATGATGTAATACCCGTGCCCCGGCTCAAGAAGCGCCACCAGTATATAAAACGTAGTCTCCGTAAGAGGCAGATATTTACTCCTGTTCATCTCATAACTCCAGACATAATTAAAAAACTATACAATAAAACTATACAGTTCGACTGTATAATGAATTATACAGTCGAACTGTATAGTTGTCAAGATAAAAAATAACCTCTTAAAGACACAGTTAAAGACAAAGGAACCGTCCCTGTGTCTTACCTGTGCCTTATATAGTTGTCATACCGCTGTTTTATTCAGTATTTTTTTCTTTTTCTATTTCTTCTAAACGCTTATTCCTTTTATCTGTCTTTTTTTCATCCTTTTCCAGCTGACATATCCATATATATCCTGGATCAGGAAAATACTAAAGGATACGATCATGGGAAGATACCGGATGTCATCCAATGTGGCAAAGGTCCAAAGTATGATCAGCACCACATCATTTGCAGCATAGGCCAGGGCATACAGGTGACTCCTGAAGGCTGTCAGCGATGCCGCAAGAAAGCTTGTAGCTATGGATACCGTACTGAAACCCAGATTGTTGGTATTAAAAGTTTTGAGCACAAAATAGAAAACAACTGTTGCTGCCGCTGTGCCTGCCAGAACAAACAACCACTTTTTCAGGTCCATATGCCCCACTTTTACCTCTTTGGAATCCTCAAAGGGGTGGCGAAGCCAGCTTATAAGAGAAATGACCGCCAAAGGCAGGGTCATAAAAGCATAAGTTATAAATTCCCCGTAATACAAAAAAGAAACTGACACTATAGAGTACAGTATGGAAAAAATGATGGTGCACATATGTCCCCACACATCACCCCTGGCTATAAAAACCAGGCCTGTAACACCCACAAGGGTTGCTGCGATTATCATCGGATCACTTTCTCCCCCTGCAATAAACGTCACAAGCAAAACTGCGACAGATACGATCCATAACACCCATTCAAATCTTGTGAGGTTTTTAAAAAGGATTGTGCAGTTTCATATGTCTTCCTTTCCGTCAGTTACTCAAATGCGCCATGCATTTGTAACGGACAGTATAACATATAATCATATGATTTAAGTAAAACTTGTTAGCAGGCTATGAATAAAAACGAGGGGTAGAGCAGTTTTAGCAGCGTTACGTAAAGGAGTCTCTATCCGGCAACTATCCCGGATCACCGGTATCAGTAAGACAGTGAACGAACACAGTAAAAAACGAAAGAACCGTCCCTCTGTCTTCCTGTATTCTCTAAAAAAAAACGGCTCGAACCAGCCGTTTTTTTGATCACAGTTTCAGATTATCTTTATTTATATTCTTAAACTCAGCCTTAACTTCCTTACCGTCGGTAAGGATACCTTTAAGCTTTTCATACTGATCCTTATTCATCTCTGTCATTTCAGTATAGCTGTCCTGGGCACCGCCGAGACATATCTCGTATTTGCCCTCGTTTATATCCATGAGCACATACGAAGAGTTATCTTTTGACCACTCACTATCCAGATATTCATTAATAACCGGTACATTCAGCTTTTTCACTATGCCGTTATCGAAGTAAAGAAAGGCCAGTACCTCATCATAGTTGTAACCCCATGCGGTATTCACCGCAGGCGTCTGGTTTATCATTATGATGCCGTTATCGAAACAGGTCATGTTTTTTTCATAATCATCAAAGGATATGCCGTTTGAGAGACCGTTGATCTTGTTGTTTTGAACTATTCCACCGCCGTCATTAGTCTTAAACAGTCTGAAAGTCAGATACCCCTTGTCAATGTTCTCTCCGGTCTTATCCTTGTCCACTGCATAATTATTACTCTCAACAGTGATAAGCTCCAGCTTGTCATCTCCGTCAAGATCGGCAATGGCATATTTCAGATATGTGGTGGCGCCGGAGTAATTATTATCTATCCCCACAATCTTTTGGGGATATCCGCCTGCATAAGCGTCGGCTCCGTTGTACAGATCCTTTAAATATCTCATGTATTCCGCATCCTGTGCGTCCCTGGGATCAGTCTGGGCAGTGGTTATGGTGGTATTGGTCTCCATGGTGACCGTTGCCACTAATGACGCATTGGTATCGGAGGTTTCCGTATTTGATTCACCTGCTGCATCAGAACCGTTTGACGCGCCGGACGTGCCGGATGTGTCTTCATTTTTTGTATCGTTACCTGTATTGTCTGCGCTGTCCGCAGCGCCGCATCCTGCAAAAGCAATGCCCGCAGCCGATACCGCCGCAACCAGAACCGGCAGTTTAATAATCTTCATTGCCTTTTTCTCCTTTTAAGCAAACAAACCAAAAAACTTACGCTTTCTGCTCCAGCATGGCATTTTTCATTTCCACCCTGGGAGCACCTTTTTCATTTACAAAATTCTCGTCCACTATGACCCTGCCGATGTTTTTATCCTTGGGTATCTCGTACATCAGGTCCATCATCAGATCCTCCATGATGGCTCTTATGGCCCTGGCGCCTGTTTTCTTCTCAAGAGCCTTCTTTGCTATGGCCCTGTATGCATCATCAGTAAATGTAAGCTCCACATCATCAAGATGAAACAGCTTCTGGTACTGTCTGGAGATGGAATTTTTGGGATCCCTTATAATGCGCACAAGCATATCCTCATCAAGAGGATGAAGGGAGAATATAATTGGCAGTCTGCCCAGAAACTCGGGGATCATCCCGAAGTTTCTCAGATCCTCCACCGTCACTTTCTGAAGCAGATCCTCGTCTTTATCGTACGCATCCTTCAATTCGGAATTAAATCCTATGGCAGCACTTGTGGTAAGTCTTTTCTTTATGACCTCATCAAGTCCTGAAAATGCACCGCCGCAGATAAACAGTATATTGCTGGTGTCAACTGTCTTTGTCTGACCCATGGCAGCCATAAGACCGCCCTTGCCGCCGCCTACGGGAACATCGATCTTGCTTCCCTCAAGCAGTTTAAGCATGGCCTGCTGTACAGACTCTCCCCTGATATCTCTTGCCCTCTCATCGGCTTTTCTTGCGATCTTATCGATCTCATCCACAAATACGATACCGCACTCGGTCTTGAACACATCATTGCCGGCCGCAGACAAAAGTTTTGAGACAATACTCTCCACATCATCTCCGATATAGCCCGCTTCCGTCAGCGTGGTGGCATCGGTGATCGCAAGAGGCACCTTAAGAAGCTTGGCAAGAGTCTTTACGAGATATGTCTTACCGCTACCTGTGGGACCCAACATAAGGATATTGGACTTTTCAAGATCCACATCCGCAAAGGGATCATCGGAAGTCTCAGCCACCTTCTGCCTTACCTGCTCGTCTGTAAGCTTTTTATCCTTTTTTCTGATATCCTCCTCAAGCTTTTTTTCTTTATACCTTGTGGCAAGCCTTTTGTAATGATTGTAAACGGCAACGGAGATAACCTTTTTTGCCCTCTCCTGACCTATTACATAGTCATCCAGCATGGCCTTTATCTCATGAGGCTGGGGGATGGATCTGTAATCCTTTAAAAGCTCGATAACGGAATCATCCGCCTCAAACTCTTTTTTCTCTTCCTTCTTTTCCTCTTTTTGCATGCCGGGCATGGCGCCGCCCATATTCTCAAAGTTGCTCCACATGCTTCCTATAGACTCGATGGAACGTCTCATACAGTCCTGACACACGTCCATGTTGTTGGGCAGGTGGATAAGGCGTCCCGCCTGACTTTCCGTCCTTCCGCAGGAGGAACACTTCTTTTCATTTTTTTTATCGTTGTTGTTTGCGTTATCCTCAGACATATATCTGCCTCCGGTTTTTATTTATCAGAACTCATCCTCAGCTTTTTTCTTAGCCTTGTTTATCTCTTTGTCCACCTTTTCTTCAAAGCCGGTGTCCTTTTTATTACCTTTCACAAATGAAGCAACTCTGTCGACCACATCAGGAGCCACAGCCATTGCCTTTGCAAGCATATCCTGATCCTTGATGTTTACCACCCTTGCGATCCCGTCCTTTACCACAAGAACGGCAGAGGGTGTCATCTTACCGTGCATACCGCCTCCGGAATTGTTATTGGAGCTTTTACCGAAGGCTCCTGCTCCTACTCCGAAGGAAACATCCACCAAAGGAATGACCGTTGTATCTCCCACGGTGACCGGATCTCCCAAAACCGTTTTTGCGGAAATAAATGAATCCATACCGTCCACCAGTGTCCTTACGGTATTTCTGAACCCGTTGCTTCCGTTGTTATTGTTATTATTGTTGTTAATATTCTCAGCCATTATCATTACTCCTCCACAGGTATGTTTTTCTTTAAAATAAAGCGTTTAAAATCTTTGTTTCTGTATATCTTTAAGGCGATCAATGCAACCGGCAGCACAAAGAAATGCCCGCTTGCCTCTGCATCTAAGTCCAGTGTCTTCTTTTCATAGTCGGGCTCGATCTCCACCCCGGGTATGCCGAGCATCCCCGTGGCGATACCGGTCCAGCACAGTATCATCCCGGTATAATAAGGATCACCCGTTCCGCCCTTTCCTTTAAGGGAAAAATGTTTGGGTTTTACTTTTTGGAACAGCTTTAAGCCGTTTTCCCAAAGAAAGCCTATGAGCCGCCTGTGCTCGGGATCAAGCCATACAAGAACCGCTCCGGCTTTTTCCTTTGCCATATCAAGCCAGCCTTTTATCTTGGCAAAAATGCTCCTTATCTTACCGAGGATCCCCTTGTCTTCTTCAGGCGTCTCAAATGTATCGGTTTCAGGCTCATCCTCTATAGTAAAAAGTTCTTCCTTTTCTTTCACCGGCTTAGCCTGGGCCTGAATGGCCTTCCTTTTTTTCTTTGACCGTTTTCGTCTTCGCTTACGTTTTTTTGTACTGTCAAAAACGGTAAAAAACAAAACCTTTACCTGTACTTTGGGCTTGCCTTTTTTATATTCGGCAAATACCCGTATCAGGTTCAAGAGCCATCCTGCCCTTAAGTTTCCATCAGGCTTGTTTTTGTGAAAACTTCCTTCGGCCCTGTAGGTAAGCGGCGTGACTATGGCAAACACGATAAAGGCGGCGATCACCCCAAGAACTATTCCGATTATTTGTAAAATCAGCAGAAATACTTCCATATAACCTCACCGTTTCTTATATGCCGGGGCCGAATTGCAGCGTAGCAGGAATGTCATACGCTTTGCCGGCCCTGATGGTATCCTCCACGATCCTTGCAGTAAGCTCAAATGCTTCCGTTCTTCCCTTTGCAATACCCACAAGATAGAGCTCGGATACCCTTGTATCCTTAAAAAGAGGATACTTCAGTGTAAATGCCGGAAGGATGTCAAGCATATCACTCTTTCCCGCAGGAAGGGTAATGGCATAAACTCCCGGCTGAAGTTCCTTTTTCTCAAAGCCGCGCAATATTCTCTTTTTATCCTTTTCGGCATTTTGGCCTACATACAATTTTTTGTAAACTTTCATATATCCTCGTGGTTTTTGAGCAGATCACAAAAATCAAACGTAGCGAAATAATCATCCAGAGTCTCGGCACGTCTTATCATCTCCACGGAGCCGTCCTCTTTTAAAAGGAGTTCCGCGCATTTAAGCTTGCCGTTGTAATTGTAACCCATGGAATAACCGTGGGCTCCTGCATCATGAATGACCAGCAGGTCTCCCATGTCCACTTTGGGCAATTTTCTGTCTATCGCAAACTTATCGCTGTTTTCACAGAGAGAACCCGTCACATCATAAAGATGATCCTCGGGCTCATTTTCCTTACCTAAAACAGTGATATGATGATATGCCCCGTAAATAGCCGGGCGCATAAGGTTTGCCGCGCATGCATCCACTCCTATGTACTCTTTGTAAATATGCTTTTCGTGAATGGCACGGGTAACAAGCACACCGTAAGGCGCCATCATAAAGCGGCCCATCTCCGTATAGATCTTAATATCATCCATGCCTTGGGAAACCAGCACGTCCTCATAAGCCTTACGAACTCCCTCGCCGATAACAAGGATATCGTTATCCTCCTGGTCAGGCCTGTAGGCAATTCCCACGCCGCCGGACAGGTTAATAAACTTTATATCCGCCCCGGTCTCATCTTTAAGCTCCACGGCCAGCTCAAAAAGCTGTCTCGCAAGAGTGGGATAATAATCATTGGTAACGGTATTGCTGGCAAGAAACGCATGTATCCCGAAGTGCTTAACACCCTTTTCCTTTAAAACGGAAAAGGCTTCTTTTATCTGCTCCCTTGTCATGCCGTATTTGGAATCCCCCGGATTGTCCATAATGTCATTTCCCATTTTGAAATACCCGCCGGGATTGAACCTGCAGCTTATGGTCTCAGGCCATTTACCATCTAAGATATCGTCCAGAAAACCGATATGGGTGATATCATCCAGATTGATGATGGCGCCAATCTTTGCAGCGTATTCATAATCCTCTCTGGGTGTGTCATTCGATGAAAACATGATCTCATCCGGAGCAAATCCGCAGGCCTTGGCCATCTTAAGTTCCGCTATGGACGCACAGTCCGTACCACAGCCGTATTCCTTAAGTATCTTTAATAAAAAAGGATTGGGGGTTGCCTTTACGGCAAAATATTCCCTGAATCCTTTGTTCCATGAAAAAGCCTCATATACCTTTTTTGCATTCTCACGCATTCCCTTTTCATCGTACAGATAAAAAGGAGTGGGATATGTTTTTGCGATCTCCTCGGCCTTCTCTTTTGTTATAAATGTCTTTTTTTCGCTCATATTGCTCTCTTTCACGGTTAATAATCACCAGTAGTAGTTGTTTATATAATCGTAAACCACCTCACGGCATACCTTTGGTGCCTTGTAGGGGTCTATTTCATTTTTCTCCAAAACGCATATGACCGCTATCTGGGGGTCGTCATATGGTGCAAAGCATGTAAACCACAAGTGTGCTTTGTCTATATCGTTTTCGTACTCAGCCTGTCCCGTTTTACCTGCAACCTTATATGCGGATCTGAACACACCGCCCAGGCTCTGGCTTACCATCTGATGCATAAGCTCCGTAACAGCGCCGGACTCCTTCTCCGAAAGCAGGTCGCTTCTGAAAACTATCGGGGCCTTCTGCTTAACGACGGTTCCGTCCGCCGCCTCAACCTTGTCCACAAGATATGGTTTCATCATGGTCCCACCGTTGGCCACGGTGGCTGTGATCATAAGATTCTGAAGGGGTGTGATCATGGTGTTACCCTGACCAAATGCCGTCTCCTGTACTTCGCTCATGCTTGAGTCTTTATTTATAAAGAACCGGCTTTCGAAACTTTCTATATCATCGATGGGAAGCTTTGCATTAAATCCGAACTCTTCAGCAGTCTGCTTGTATTTTTCTTTGTCCAACTCAAGACCTATGGTGGAAAATGCACAGTTACAGGACACAACAAATGATTTGGTAATGTCCTCGTTTCCATGAGCAGTGTGATACTGGCAGCTTATCTTAGCGCCGCCTTTGGGCCAGGTAGTTCCCTCGCAGTTAAAACGGAAATTGTTATAACGGTCGGGATTTTCTTTCATATACTCAATAGCGGTAAATATCTTAAATGTCGAACCCGGCGGATACTGTCCCTGTGTAGCCCTGTTTATCAGGACCGAATCCTCTGCGGGAAGAGCCGCCCATTCATCGTAATCCGTAGAACCTTTATTGGGATCATATGTAGGCTTTGAGACCATGCACAGTATCTTTCCCGTAGACGGCTCTATGGCAAGCACTGCACCCTTATTGTCTCCCAGGGCATCGTAAGCCGTCTGCTGCAGCTCGGGGATAAGTGTTGTATACAGGCTGTTCCCCTGATACTCCTTATGATTTTCATCAACATCGGAAGACTTCACCTCAACCAGTGTGTCATGGGATGATGTAAGAAGTTCATCGTTTAACTTTCCTTCTATACCGCTACCACCGCCTCGTTCCATTCCTACAGGAGTACTGAAAAGGGCGCCCATGGGATATGATCTGTATTCCTTGCCTTCGTCGTTTAACTTGGTAACAGCAAGGACGGAGCCGTCAGCCGCATATATACTTCCCCTTCTTACGGGATCCGGCGGAGCCACCGTGGTGTTTCTGGGATTTAAAGGGCTTTGGGCCATCTCCGTGGCCGTGGACTGCTGGAAATTAATGAAATAAATGATCATTACGGCAAAAATCCCAACAAAGATAAAGGCAATAACATTAGTCTCAATGTTTCTTTTGCCCTTTCGTCTCTTTTCCACGTCTGAAGAGCCTGAGGTTTTATCCTGACCGGATCCTGCTCTTTTTGCTTCAGCCTCTTCTCTCTCGAGCCTGGCACGCTCTCTCTCAGCCCTGAGCGTCTCTCTGTCTGATCTGAACTTTTCTTTCTCGGCTCTGGCTTTTTCTTTTTGGGCTTTGGCCTCGGCTCTTGCGATCCTTGCACGCTCTCTTTCAGCTCTGGCTTCCTCCCTGGCAAGTTCTTTGTCATCCCCGGGTTTTACCCCTTTGTACTCGGACTTAACCTCGTTATATTCTTTTTCCCAGTCAAACTCAAACTTTTCGTCTAACTTTCCTTTATTTTTATCTTTACGTTCCAATTTATATCACCTCGTGACCTGTTCCTCCCGCATGGTGTACATTCCGTTTATCAGCGCAAATACTATAAGGGAAGCGATAAGGGAACTTCCTCCGTAGCTGACAAAAGGAAGTGTGACACCGGTCAGGGGGATCAGCTTTATGGCACCGCCTACCGTAAGGAACACCTGGAATCCGTACATGGAACCCAGCCCCACGGCGATCAGTCTGTAGAACAAAGTATTACACCTTGAAGCAATACCCATCATAAGGATAAGGTTATTTAAACATATAAGAAGAATGGCTATAGCCACTATTCCGCCCATTTCCTCAGATATGGCTGTAAACATCATATCATTTTCGATATGGATAATGGATGACGGCAGACCTTTGCCAAGACCTACGCCTATCCATCCACCGGCGGCTATCGAAAACAGGGAACGAGCTATCTGCCATCCCGATCCCTGATAATCTTTAAAGGGATCCCTCCATGCATAGATTCGTGACCGTACATGGGAGAACACCTTTGAAGAAATAAATCCTCCCAAAAGCCCGATGCCCACACCTGCTGCCAGATAGTAGAATTTGTGGGTAGCCACATATATCATCACCACGTATGCCACAAAGAATATCAGAGCTGTTCCCAGATCTCTTGACACCAAAAGGATCACTATGTGTGCAAATGCTATACCGCTCACTATCAGTATCTGCTTAAAACTTCTGAGCCTGTTGAATATAGAAGCAACAAACAACACAAACAGTATCTTTACAAATTCACTGAGCTGCAGGGTATAATCTCCTATACGGATAGCCAGATCCGCGCCGTTTACGGTACGTCCGAATATGGGAACGATAGCCAGGGCTATAAAACCGATGGCGGCAAATGCCCATCCCCAGTTCCTCATCTGCTTCACGTTTCGCAGAAATGCAGGCACAAAGAAAGTGATAACCGTTCCTATGGCGGCAAGCACCAACTGTCTTACTCCTTCGTCATAGTTAATCCGCGTTATAAATATAAAGCCCACCACCTCAAGGATAACCATATTATTTACCAGAAGCCTTGAGGCCTTGGGATAAACAATATCGTAAACCACTATGGTGGCAAAAAGCAGGGCAAATTCACAGATATATAAAACAATATATTTCATGTCATCTGCCCCCAGATACAGGATAATGTATCCTATAAGGTGTATCGCAAAGGTGATGATATTCTGAATCGCATATACACCCTTTAAGGCCCTTCTGTCATGAAGCGTAGACCCCACGTATGTAACGAGGGTGTACACCGCAAAAAGACCTATGAATATGTATCTGGCTATTTCAGCAAAATCCATATCTTCCTCCAAGTTACTGACAATCAAACAAACGTTTTTTTAAGGATCTTTACCGTTTCCTCATAAGTTTCCACGGTGAAATCCAGTCTCAAAGTATCCGCCCCGGCTTTCAGAAGGGTTTCTTTGTCGCCTCTCAGATCAAGCGGCGTTGAATCAAGGATAATGTTGTTGCAATGATCACAGAAACACATAACGGGATAAGCTTTTTTCCCGAAAATAAGCTCTTCCCTGCCGAATGACCGGTCACAGCCGGATATGTTCTTTCGTATGCAGTGTTTGGACCGCATAACAACATTTCTTCCGTAGATGATAAGCTCGCTTTTTCTGTAAGGAGCAATGTCCCTGATGCTTTCCGTATCAGGCTCCGTAGGAAGGGTAAATGCTTCAAACATCAGTCCCGAATCCTTTACGGCCCTTTCCGTAAAATCCACGGCTTTGCGGTTGCAGCAATAAACTCCCGAATCCGTGACCGTATTTAAAGGCCCTCTGTACAATCCTGATGCTTTTGCCTTTCCGATAAACATCACTTCCTCAAGGCTTCTTGCTTCAAGCCCGTCGGCATCATCTTCCGAAAATCCGCATATAAGTTCTTCAAAAATATCTGTATTTTCCTGTGTTAAAACGTATGGCAGGGAAATATAAATCTGCCTGCCGGAATCTTTAAGTTCGGAGATCAGACCTTTTTTCTTTGCCTCTTCAAAAATAAGATATGAGACATATATGCGGTTTACCCTGTCTGTATTTGGTAGAGCACTCAACTGTTCAATACTACATACAGACACATTCAGCCCCGGCGTATTAAACATACTCCCGCCCATTATATCATTATTTTGCTTATAATCAAAGCATTTACGCCCTTGTGAGTATTTTTTTCTTACCTCTTCCGTAAGAGCTTCCAGAGCATCTCTTCTGAGTCTGTTCAGACCGCCGTTTGAGATAAAGATATCTTCGTCCGAATCGATGCTTATCTCATTGATCACAAAGCCTGTATCCCCCAGTTTGGACAGACGCATTTCAATGTCCTCGGCGGTAACTCCTTTGGTTTTTGCCTTTTGCACCCTCTCCCCCGAAACACTGACCGATACGCCACTGTCCGCAAGAGTGATCTCAAGGTCTGCCTCACTGTCTGCCCTTAAAACTGCTTTCATATTTACCGAAACAGGCTTTTGTTTGTCTGCGAATCTTTCCTGTATGCTTTTTTGAAGCGCGGCATTGTTTACACGGTAAATGATCCTGTTTTCCTTAAGACCCAGCCCCACGGGGAGATTTACCTCAAGTCTCTCTCCCTTTTTTAAATCCTTTCCCGATGTAAAGGAGCTTCCCGGAGCCGTTTCAAAAACATCGCCCCTGTTTATTTCCTCAAGGGCTTCAAAAAGGATCCTTCCCTTAATATTTTTTATAACCTTCAGGCCTTCGGTCCCCTGATGATTGGGTCTTTTTAAAGCAATGAAGTCCTTTCCCTTATCCTGACCGAAAAAGCCTTTGGAAAATCCGCCCCTGTTATAAAGATCCAAAAGATCATTTATGTCCCCGGGGTCAACCCGGTATTCTTCACCGCTCTCAAATAAATTCACGTACTTTCTGTAAACAGAGGTTACTCCTGCCGCATAATTCACATTTTTCATGCGGCCTTCTATTTTCAATGAACATATTCCCGAAGATGCGATCTCCGGTATCAGCTCAAGGGCCGCTATATCCTTTGCGCTTAAATAACGACCTTTTTCCCCACGAACCTCATACTCCAGTCTGCAGGGCTGGGCACAGGTCCCCCTGTTCCCGCTGCGTTTTCCCCCGGCGGCTGACAGCATACACTGCCCGGAATAACAGTAGCATAAAGCCCCGTGGACAAAGGCCTCAAGTTCAAGTCCCGTATCCTTAAAGGC
>CACWUI010000026.1 GCA_902764045.1 uncultured Lachnospiraceae bacterium | reverse complement strand
CGAATATAACGAGAATTTACAAAAAAATCCACACGGCCATTTTTTATTATAAATAATTTATCACCGATATCTCCTTGATTTATTATTTTTTTACCATTTTGAAATTTTTCTATTTTTAAATTATTTTGTAAAAATTCTAATTTTTCATCACTTAATATTCTAAAAAGAGATATATTACCAAATGATTTTAATTGATTTGATTTTGTTTGTGCAGTTTTTAAATCACCACCTATTAATTCTTTAAATTTAGTATAGTCAATTTCTGCCAAAATACAATCAGGTTCTGCTAATAAATCATGTTTTATTGATCCTGTACTATTATTAACTAATTGATCTTCATATAATATTTCATATCTTTTTGCTTCGATTTTATTTATTACTTTATCTATAATATTTCCTTCTAATACAACACATAATTTATCACAAATTTTTTGATTTTTTGGATAAATTAATTCATTGTATTTTAATGATCTGAAATTAAAAAACTGAAATGTTTTAGGAGAATTATGTTTTATGAAAGTTTTAAAAGAATATAGTAACGGATCAACACAAGGCGGGTTTGTGAGGCTGGATACGACCGTTGAAAATATGATCAGAAAAGAAGAGGGTCAGCAGGAAAAATCTTGTTGCGGTGAGAAAAAACAAAGCGGAAGAATATTGACCTGCGCAGAAACCATAAAGAAATGATCTTTGAAACATTTACATAAAAGAGGTGAACCATGAACAGGATTCTTGCATACGGAGATTCGAATACCTGGGGATTTAATCCGGGGACAAAGGAAAGATACGACGAGGCAACGCGTTGGACGGGCATTTTGCAGAAGAAATGCAATGATGCCCTGGTGATCGAAGAGGGCCTGAACGGGAGGACTACGATCTTTGATGATCCCACAAGGCCGGGCAGAAATGGTCTGAAAACGCTACCCGGGATACTGGAGTCACATTTGCCTGTACATGCTGCGATCATAATGCTTGGAACTAATGACTGCAAGACATCCTATAAAGCTACTGCCGAAACTATCGGAAAAGGGATGGAACAGTGTATGGATCTGCTGGAGACCAGCGTGCCGCCGGAAAGGATACTGTTGATATCCCCGGTCATGATCGGTGAAAATGTGCACGAGATCGGGAAGGATCCTAAGTTTGATACCGGGTCTGTAAATGTGTGCCGTGAACTGATATCCGTGTATCATGACATCGCCCTGAAAAGAGGCTGCGGATTTCTGGCGGCGTCAGAATTCGCAGAGCCGAGTGTCATAGATGACGTGCATCTGGACAAAGAGGGACATGAAAAAATAGGGGAAGCGGTGTATAAAAAACTGGTAGAGATGAATATACTGAAGCAATAAAAACATGATATTATCGTGCATATACGATAAAAATACGCAATATTATAGGATATAGACGATAAAAAGGGGACAGGAACGAGAGTTCTTGCTATTATTGCAAAAATGAAAATGTGTAAAATTGAGTAAAAGAGGCTCATAAAATGTGGGATAACTCATTGAAGTCGCTATTTTTTTGTGTTACTATCTATTTACCCGGAGGTAGTAAAAATGTATTACAGACGAAAGATAGATGACTACTTAAAAAAATGGAAAGAAGATCCATCGCATAAACCGCTTATAGTAAAAGGAGCCAGACAGATCGGAAAAACCGAATCACTTTTGCATTTTGCCAAATCTAATTATGAAAATGTAGTATATATAAACTTTGCTTTAGAGAAAAAATTCATAAATATACTGGCAGACGGTTATGATGTTGGCAGCGTTATAAAAAATATTACCCTGGCAGATCCGTCAAAAAAGTTTATTCCTGATAAAACGATCATCCTTTTTGACGAGATACAGGAAAATCCGGACATTGCAACCACCTTAAAATCCTTTAAGATTGATGCCGGCTACGATGTCATATGCAGCGGATCAATGCTTGGGATAAATTACAAAAAAATCCACAGCAACAGTGTTGGCGCAAAAACTGATTATGAAATGCATTCAATGGATTTTGAGGAATTTCTTTGGGCTAAGGGTTATTCGCAGGAACAGATTGACTCTATCCTTCAGCATATGCTGGATAACAAGCCATTTAATGAGAATGAATCCTCTGTATTTAAGTCATTGTTTCTTGATTTTTGTGTCCTGGGTGGTATGCCGGAAGTTGTTAAAATATATATAGAAACCGGAACATTTTCAGGAACACTTGATGTACAGGAGCAGATACGGCTTGATTATGAAGAAGATGTAAGAAAGTACGCAGAGGGTATTGATCAGGCTAAGATCATACGAGTGTACAGGAGCATTCCGGCACAACTTGCTAAGGGAAATAAGAAATTTCAGTTTAATAAGGTCGAGAAGAATGCCAGATCGCGGGAATATACCGGATGTATAGAATGGCTAAAAGATGCCGGTGTTATAGTTGAGTGTAATTGCTTACAATTTCCGGAACTTCCGTTAAAAGGAAATATCGTAGAAAATAAATATAAGATTTATTATCCCGATACGGGGCTATTGGTATCTGCATTGGATGAAGAAGCACAAGATGACCTAAGGATAAATAAAAATCTTGGTGTGTATAAAGGCGCATTGTACGAGAATTTTGTTGCAGAAGCATTTGTGAAACAGGGATTTGGGCTTTTTTATTACAAAAAAAACAACTCTTCCCTTGAAGAAGATTTCTTTGTTAGAACACAAAACGATTTAATTCCCGTTGAGGTTAAATCAGGCAATAATCAGTCTAAATCATTGGCAGAGTTGATTGAAAACAGGACATACAGTGATATTTCATATGGTATAAAGCTCGGAAATTTCAATGTTGGTCATGCAAATGATATATATACCTTTCCTTACTTCTGCGCATTCAAGTTGAAGGAATATTTAAAAGAAAAATTTAGTTCCGATACTGTGATAAACAAAAAATAAAACAGCAAATAACCTGAATATTTTTTTGATGTGACATTTATGTGCTACATCTTTTTTTATACTCTGATCAGAAAGTTACCTGTCATGTAAATGTAAACAACAAAAAAAGGAGACCCCCAAATGGACATATACGAATTCATAAATTCCCGCGACATACGCGAATACCTCAAAGCAAAACAATACACATTCGACCCCCTCCAGCAGTCCTTTCTGGTACGACTTCCCTATACCATTTGAAGAAGGGGACATCGTCTGCGACGCACTACGAAAAACCCCCTTTGTGCTCACCGGTATCGTTCCCTGGTACAAACAGGAACAAACGAAACGTGACGGCAAACCCCGGGAAGGCTGCGACTACAGCGACATGATCGCCTACGGCTACGCCTATGATGAAAATGACGCCTTCCTTGACGATGACTACACCTGCGACTACCTGAACCTTGAGCACTACACCGGAGAGCCGAAAGGCGGAGAAAAGCTTCTGGAATACTACGGCCGTTACCTGAAAGAAAAAGACCAGCCCTGTGCAAATGTGGATGCCTGCTTACAATACATTTCGTAGAGACAAGCTTTATGCTGGCGTTCCTTCGTGATGCAAATACATCCGGTTCTGTGATACGCATCATCAATGCCATTGACAGAGTCCTTGGAGCAAAAGCATTTAATAAGCTTTTTCCGGTGATCCTTACGGATAACGGGAGTGAATTCTCAAATCCGAAAGAAATCGAATATCGTGATACAGTTCCCTGTTTGAGGACGAAAGTATTTTACTGTGATCCGAGCTCTCCTTATCAAAAGGGGTCCTGCGAAGTGAACCATGAACTGATTCGCCGCATTCTTCCAAAAGGGAGTAGTTTTGATGATCTTACACAGGAAGATATCTTTCTGATGATGAATCACATCAACTCATATAAAAGAAAAAAGCTGAACAACCGTAGCCCATACGACGCGTTCAGCTTTTATTACGGAGAAGACCTGCTTAAGAAACTCGGATGTTCACCGGTTGCCTCCGAAAACATCATCTTAAAGCCGAAACTTCTCAAAAAGTAACAGAAAATCTGCTTAAGCCGCCAGAAACCAATTAAAAACCAATCCAAAAGAGGGATGGATTCTCCGAATACAAAAATTTCGAGAGTGAATCGATCTCTGGTTTTTGTACGCACTTTTCTGCTGAACGCATTATATCATGTAAATGTACAGATGAAAATCCGGGATTTTCGTTTACAAAACGGGAAAGTTGTTTACAAATGGGGAATCTCGTTTACAAAACAAGAATCTCATTTACAAAGAGGGACTCTTGGAGTACAAACGGGACTCTCGGCCTGCTATTTACCGTCCTGTCTTTTTTTTGGCTTATAATATTTATAAATATTGACATATATTATGTTATGTCTATAATTATAGATGTTATGGGAAGAAAAAAGGTTGTATTACTTCCTCAGACAGAGGAGATATTGAAAAAAATGGGTGAGCAGATCAAACTTGCCCGTCTTCGGAGAAAGCTTAGCGTAGAGCTTGTGGCAGAGAGAGCCGGTGTGAGCAGGGCTACCATCTGGGCGGTGGAGAAAGGAGCGCCTTCAGTTGCCATGGGGATATATGCATCCGTGCTGCTTGCTATAGGGATGCAGGAGGATCTGTTGCTTATCGCTAAGGATGATGTGCTGGGGAGGACATTGCAGGATCTGGAACTTCCGGTAAATAGGAGGGCGCCAAGAAGAAGTAGATCGGAGGGCGGCAATGAAGAATGAGAGATGTATAAAAGTATATGCCGGATGGTATGAAAACGATCGACTTATAGGGAGCCTGTACCGGGATAGTAACGGATTAAATGATAACTATTCATTTGAGTATGATGATAAATGGCTTGCGGGGCATTCCAACGTATTGCTCGACCCGGATCTTTTGCCTTTCAGAGGCAGGCAGTTCACAAAGCCGGGGAAATCATTTTTCGGTTTTTTATCAGATGCTGCGCCGGATAGGTGGGGGCGTCTTTTAATGCACAGGCGTGAAGCGATCATCGCAAAAAAAGAAGAACGGCAGCCGGATAGATTTTCAGAGGCTGACTATCTGCTGGGAGTACATGACGAAGGGCGTCAGGGTGGGATCCGATTAAAGTTGTCTGAAGACGGTGTATTTGAAGCGGACACAAAGGAATTGGCGGCACCGCCATGGACTGAGTTAAGACTTTTGCAGGATTCGGCAAATGCATTTGAAAAAAATGACGATAGCGGAAAATGGATCAAACAGCTGATCTTTCCTGGTTCGTCCCTTGGTGGAGCCCGTCCCAAGGCAAATGTTAAGGCGCCTGACGGATCATTGTGGATAGCTAAGTTTCCGTCAAAACACGATGAGTCAGATGTGGGAGCCTGGGAGATGGTTGTTCATGAACTTGGGAAAATGTGCGGTCTGAATGTTCCGGATGCGAAGCTTGAAAGGTTTTCAGATATTGGCAGTACTTTTCTGGTAAAAAGATTCGACAGGAAATATTCGGCGGGAGAAGAGCGAAGGGTACATTTTGCATCGGCTATGACGATGCTAGGAAAAACAGACGGAGATTCAGCCGGATATCCTGATATAGCGGGATTTATAAAGGCAAATGGCGCATCACCGGATAAGGATCTAAAAGAATTGTGGATGCGTATCGTGTTCTATATAGCTGTTTCAAACACGGACGATCATCTTAGAAATCACGGCTTTTTGCTACATGAAGACGGTTGGCATCTGTCACCGATGTATGATGTGAATCCGGTATATTACGGCACGAATCTGTCTTTGAACATTTCTTCCGAGAGCAGTCTGAAATCATTTGAAACGGCATTGGAAACATGCGGATATTACGGATTGGATCCAGAGGATGCCGGGGATATTGCTGATAAGATAAAAGACTGTGTCGGCGGTAATTGGAGAAAGCTTGCGAAGGAGTTCGGGATATCAAGAGGAGAGCAGAAAATGATGGAAGGGGCATTTTTATCGGACAGCATTTGAGGAGATTTACCATGAACGAAGAAATTAAAAAAGAGATAGCAGAGATTAAAGAAAAAAAGCCCAGGATGGCGATATGCTATGATTTTGATAAGACTTTATCACCTGATGATATGCAGGCGTTTACGCTGATACCGTCTTTTGGTATTAAAAAGGAGACTTTTTGGAGTGAGGCAAATGCGCTGGCAAAGGAAAATTTCATGGATAATAACTTGGCGTGGATGTTACAGCTGCTTAATTATTCTAAACTGAAAAGGTTGTCGGTGAAAAGGGATTATTTCAAGGATATCGGAAAAGATATACTGCTTTTTGACGGGGTTGATACCTGGTTTGACAGGATGGACAGATATGCGGAAAGCAAGGGGATAGAGCTGGAGCATTATATAATCTCTTCGGGGTTAAAGGAGATAATAGAAGGGAGCAGCATTTCGCCACATATTAAAAGAATCTACGCATCTTCCTACCTGTATAATGCGGATGGAGTGGCAGAGTGGCCTGCCCAGGCGATCAATTATACAAATAAGACACAGTACATTTTCCGGATAGCCAAAGGGGTCCTTGAGGAATATGACGACAGCGTAAACGACAGCATGCCGGATGAGATACTGAGGATCCCTTATGAAAATATCGTTTACATCGGGGACAGCGAGACGGATATCCCCTGTATGAGGCTGGTGAAGAGCAAGGGAGGATATTCCATAGGGGTGTTCAATCCCGATAGTGACAGGCACCATAAGGTGTACAGGCTTTTTAACGAAGGCAGGATAAGCCTGTTTGCGGCTGCGGATTATTCAGAGGGGAGCGAGTTGTCCTGTTATATGGAGAGCATCATTGATGAGATAGTCGCCAGGGAGAAGCTGAGGAAGGAGCAGAAGGTACTGGAGATCACGGCGAGACAGGCCGGAGAGGATCAAATATGAAATGTGTTATTAATAAATGTAATGATCCACTGTATGAAAGGAGTATCCTATGATCTTATTGATAAACGCCTGTGTCAGGAAAGAGTCTCGTACGAAGCGGCTTGCGGATGCACTGATAGAGAAACTGGATAGAGAGATCGAGGAGGTTAAACTGTGGGAAGCAGATTTCCCGGAGGTGGATGAGGCGTTTCTTGAGAAAAGAGACGCCCTGATCACGGGGGAGGAATGGTCGGATCCCATGTTTGATCTTGCCAGGCAGTTTGCGGCGGCTGAGACAATCGTGGTGGCGACTCCGTACTGGGACCTTTCATTTCCTGCGGCATTGAAACAATATTTTGAGCAGATAAATGTGACAGGCATTACCTTCCGCTACACTCCGGATGGAGTGCCGGAGCCCCTGTGCAAAGCAAAAAGGCTGTTTTATGTAACTACCGCCGGCGGCACATTTGTACCGGAGGAATTCGGATTCGGATATGTGAAAATGCTGGCCCGGAGTTTTTACGGTATAGAGGATGTAAAAATTATAAAGGCAGTGGGGCTTGATACAGACGGCGCTGATTCGGAAGGGATCATGGAGGAAGCTATACGGGAGATGGAGCATTTGTTTAGCACATGTCCCGCGGTTTTAAATGTCAGAAAAAGGGAGTGAGATCATGGATCTTTCTAAGATAAAATTAAAGAGAAAAATATACAGCGGGTATAAAGATCTGCCTGAGGGCAGGGCCTCTGATGATATAACGGAGGGCTGCCTTGTCCTTGAAGGAGGCGGCTGGCGTGGCCTTTACACCCAGGGGGCGCTGGATGCGCTCATGGAAGAAGGGATCAATTTCAGGAATGTGATAGGAGTATCTGCCGGAGCCCTTTCTGCCATGGGTTATCTGTCAGGCCAGATCGGGATAAGTGCAAGAGTAAACCTGAAGTACAGGCATGATACAGATTACTGCGGTCTCGGGGCCATGATAGAAGATGGCGGGATCACTGGATTTACCTACTTTTTCAGGACCATTGCCGGGCGCGAAGGCTTTGACTGGGAAAGGTTCCTCTCACCCGAAAGGCGTCTGCTTGTGAGCGCGGCCAATCTGAGGACCGGAAAAGCGGAGTATTTTGAAAAGGGCAAATGTAACATCAGAAAAGCCATAAAAGCTTCGGCGACAGTTCCCTGTATTTCCGTGCCTGTAAATATAAACGGAACGCCTTTTCTTGACGGCGGAAGCGTTGAAAAGATACCGTACCGCAAGGCAAAAGAAGAAGGGCATGAAAAAATAGCGGTGATACGGAGCAGAGACAGGGAATACCGCAGAAAAGAGGAAAATAACGCGTTTACAGAGGGAATCAAAAATGCCTTATATTTCCGTTACCCGGAGTTCCGGGAAGCGATGGGAGAGGTAAATGCGGAGTATAACAGGTGTATAGACGAACTGACCGCTGATGAAAAAGCCGGGAAGATCTTCATGCTGGCGCCTCACGAAAAAGTTGAGATAGGCAAATTTGAAGGCGATATGGAAAAGCTGGGCAGATTATATAAACGGGGATACGAGGAAATGAAAGCGGAAATGCCGAGGCTCAGGGAATATCTGAACGCATGAGGCATTACAAAAAATTTACGGCGCTGATAGGGAAATAAAGTCAACATTAAAACAAACATAACGATATTTCAAAGTTGCACCATAAATGGTGAAAAAATGAAATATAAAAATCTCCACAACATGCATGGGTCAGGCGTATGCACATATTTTGAAACATAAACATGCAAATAATGCATATTTATATTGCGATATAAATGCATTTATTGCATAATGGTTGTGTGGAGGATGTGCATATGAGTAATCTTAAAACAATTAGACTTGAAAAGGGGCTTACCCAAAAGGAGGCAGCCGAAAGATTGGGCGTTTCCTTGAGGTCGTATGTTACATATGAAAATGATGAAAGCCGATCCGGTACTTCAAAGTACCGTTTTCTGCTTCATGAACTGTCCGCCCTGGATCCGGTGGATGAGGAACATGGCATACTATCGATAGAAGATATCATAAAAAAATGCGCTGACGTTTTTCAGGATTATAATGTTGATTACTGCTATCTGTTCGGTTCTTATGCAAAAGGTAAAGCCGGGGAGTCGAGTGATGTCGACCTTCTTATATCATCTGATACAAAGGGGCTGAAATTTTATGAGATGGTAGAGAGGCTGAGAGGGGTACTTCATAAAAAAGTGGATGCGCTTGATCATAAGCAGTTGTTAAAAAATGAAGCATTGCTGAATGAGGTTTTGAAGGACGGGGTTAAGATATATGGATAAAGAACTCTCTAGTTGTTAAAAACAATAGAAAAAAATGTGAATATACGCTTAGGCTAACGATTAGACAACTAAAATAATGATGATATAATTTGTTTAGCACGAGAAATGATAGATGCAACAATTGAAATATGAGGGAAAGACATGAAAAGAAAAGAGCCCAGATTTTATGGTGAGGTTTCAGAAAAAAGCCATAAGAACATGAGTTGTATCAGGGGGAAAGATACAAGTATAGAGGTGGTTTTAAGGAAGGCACTTTGGGCTAAAGGATATCGTTTCAGAAAAAATTACAAAGAGCTTCCCGGAAGACCGGATATAGCTCTGACTAAATATAAGATCGCGATTTTTTGTGACAGCGAATTCTTTCATGGAAAAGACTGGAATGTACTCAAACCTAAACTGGAAGCCGGAAAGAATCCTGATTATTGGGTGAAAAAAATTGAAAGAAACATAGAGAGAGATTTAGAAAAAGATAGACTGTTACAAAATAAAGGCTGGGTGGTTCTTCATTTTTGGGGTAAAGACATATTGAAGGATACGGATGGGTGCATAAAAACGATAGAAAAAACAATTTTTACGTTAAAAGGGTCTGAGGTAGAATAATATGGCGAAAATCGATCATTATTCAGGATATGATAAAACTAATCCGATATCTATAGAGATATATTCTCAAAAAATGATCGGGAAGACATTTCGAGAAATATGGGAAGAAGATGATATTAGTCATTCAATGATCTTGAGGGAAGAGAGTGTATCTTATGGGAAAACAGACGTAGCTGTAGTTAAACGCAACAAAGGTAATCTGGGGCAGATCATTGAAGAAAAATTCTTTCATTACAAATGCAACAATGATTCCCGAGCTGATTTTAATGAGGCTGGAGTAGAGTTAAAAGTTACGCCATATCGTATAAACAAGAATGGTACGTTATCAGCAAAAGAAAGGCTGATACTGACAATGATAGATTATTACGAAGTAGTGAACGAACCCTTTGAAGAGAGTCATTTTTGGAACAAATCAAAACTGATATTATTGGTCTATTATCTTTACTTGAAAGATGTAAAGGATAATCTCGATTATAAGATAGGATATTCAAGATTATTTACGCCGCCGGAACAAGATCTGAAGATAATAAAACATGATTATTACGTTATCGTATCTAAGATAAAAGCTGGTAAAGCACATGAGCTTTCAGAAGGAGATACTTTATACCTAGGGGCAGCGCCTAAAGCAGCAACCTCGAAAAACAGGAGAAAACAGCCGTTTAGTGAAGTCCCTGCTAAACCTAGAGCGTTTGCATTTAAGAACTCTTATATGACATATGTACTTAATAACTATATCGTTCCGGGAAAAGCAACGTATGAGTCTATAGTGCATGATGATAATGTTGATTCTCTTGAAGATCATGTTATTGAAAAGATTGATAGATATAGAGGGTTTTCCGTTGATAAACTATGTTCAGAATTTGAGGTTGAAATTCAAAAAAGGCCCAAGAATTTAGGAGCGTTGCTTGCATATAGGATCCTTGGAGTGAAAGGCGACCATGCTGAAGAATTTGAAAAGGCCAATATCGTAGTAAAAACTATAAGGATTGAAAAAAACGATAAGATTAAAGAGAGCATGTCCTTTCCGACGTTCCGGTTCAAAGAATTGATAAAGGAGGAGTGGGAAGATTCCACATTTGGAAATTATCTGCGAGAGACTAGATTTCTTTTTGTAGTTTATAAGTTTGATGAGAATGGTATCCTGCGTTTGCGAGGGTGTCAGTTTTGGAATATACCTTATGATGATCTTGAGGTTCAAGTAAAGTCAGTTTGGGAAAAAACAAAGCAAGTGATCAAAGATGGACTTAAAATCACCATGGTTAATGGAATAAGAAAAAACAATCTTCCGAAAGCATCTGATAATCCGGTCTGTCATGTAAGACCACATGCTAAAAATGCGATGGATACATATGAACTGCCAGATGGAAGACAATATCTAAAGCAATGTTTTTGGTTGAATAATACATATATCTATGGTCAGATAGAAGAAAAGATAAAAAGTTGATCAAAACATAGGATCATGATATGATCAGATTATATTTTTAAAAACTAGAGGAGATACTAAGATGAAAAAAACAGTTTGTGAGCTGTTTGCTGGTGTTGGCGGATTTCGTTGTGGTCTGAATTCAATAAGCACCATAGAAGATGCTGATAAGCCGGAGAAGTGGGAAACGGTATGGTTTAGTCAGTGGGAGCCTGCAGATAAAAAAACACAGTGGGCACATTCATGTTATGTAAATCGATTTGGTAAAAGTTTAGATATAGATGGTAAAGATACGACTAATATTGATATTAACGCTGTCGACAAATCAAAGATCCCAGATCACAATTTGCTTGTAGGAGGGTTTCCCTGTCAAGACTATTCAGTTGCTTCATCACTAGCCACATCAAAAGGATTGGAAGGTCAAAAGGGGGTCCTTTGGTGGGACATACGAGAAACACTTGAAGTAAAAAAAGCACCATTTGTGCTTCTCGAAAACGTAGATCGATTGGTCAAGAGCCCTGCCAGCCAGAGGGGAAGGGACTTTGCTATAATCTTGGCTTGTTTTAGAGATCTTGGATACATAGTTGAATGGCGTATCATCAATGCAGCAGAATATGGCTATCAGCAGAGAAGAAGACGTACTTTTATATTTGCATATCGTGATGACACGGCTTATGCAGCCCGTATCTCAGATGCAATAAAATATAACAATGTAGATGATGAGTGTCACCGAAATGGCATAGGGAGTATGATCTTAAAAGAAGGTTTCTTCGCAAAGAGTTTTCCTGTTGAACCATGCGATGTCAAACAGATGCGGATAGAAGAACTGCCAAAAGGCATCGGAGAACTTTCAAGTTCTTTTTCGTTCGCGTTTGAAAATACAGGTGTAATGAAAGATGGTGTTGTTTATACGCTTAGTACAAAGCCTGATCACAATGGAAAACAGATAACATTGGGAGATATCATTGAAGACGGAGATATAGATGCTTCATATTTTGTTCCCCAAGAACGATTATATTACACTTATCCAGAAGTGGATCGAAGTGATGAGACACAAAAAAGATTATCTGATACAGAGCGTAGGACGTGGCAATATATCAAGGGCGCAAAAAAACTATT
>CACWUI010000025.1 GCA_902764045.1 uncultured Lachnospiraceae bacterium | reverse complement strand
AGGAAAATGCCAGGATCTATTATACTTTAAACGGAAGAACACCTACACGATCATCCTACAGATATTACAATCCGATAACCTTGTATACAGGAAGTGTTACGATTTCTGCAGTTGCATATGATAATAACGGAAAGGCAAGTTCGGTTGTTGTCAGGGATTATACTATAGTAAGCAGCGAAAAGAATTTGGAAAAGGGCGAGGAGGATTTTGAAAGGTATCAGGAGAGAATGAATGCCAGAAGGGAAACGGAAACCTCGAGCAGCACCACATATGAATAATATTCTTATTATTTCCGGTGGCTCTTTTAAAAAAGACCGGATGGAAAGCTATTTGAAAAAAAATAAATACGATCATATTATCGCGGCAGATTCCGGCGGGGAATATGCCGCTTCTTTGGGATTAATACCCGACCTGCTGCTGGGTGATTTTGATTCTGTATCAAATGATACCCTTGATTATTTTAAAAGCAGAAGGTGCCGGATAAAGGAATTTGATCCTGAAAAGGACATGACGGATTTTGATCTGGCATTAAATGAGGCTGTGTCTCTTTCACCTGAAAGGATCACCGTGATAGGCGGCACGGGAACCAGACTGGACCATACTTTTACAAGTATTTTTTGTCTGTTCAGGGGCTTTAAAAAAGGCATATACTGCGAAATGATCGATCCCCACAATAAGATTTATTTTAAGGACAATGACTTCAAAATAAAGGGGGAAGAGCAATATGGAAAATATGTTTCCCTGGTTCCCGTTACGGAAAGCGTGATCCTCAGTATAAAAGGAATGAAGTATCCTTTGGATGAAAGAAAGGTTTTTATGGGTGAGAGCCTTTGTCAGTCCAATGAGATTGTATGTGAAACGGCAGAGATCAAAGTGAAAGGCGGAGTGATCGCCGTATTTGAGAGCATGGATTAAAGATGAGTGAAATATTAGTAGTGGGGGGAGGCGCTGCAGGCATGATGGCCGCCATAATTGCTGCGGAGAATAGGCACAGCGTAACCCTGATCGAGAAAAATGAAAAATTGGGCAAAAAGCTTTTTATCACGGGGAAGGGGCGGTGCAATATTACCAATGCCTGTGAAAAGGAAGAGCTTTTCCGAAACGTAGTGACAAATCCCAAGTTTATGTATTCGGCTTTTAATGCCTTTTCAAGTGAGGATACTGTATCCTTTTTTGAAGTACTCGGTCTTAAAACAAAGACGGAAAGAGGGAAAAGAGTTTTCCCCGCAAGCGACAGATCATCTGATGTGATAAAAGCACTTGAAAAAAGATTAAAAGCTCTCGGTGTAAAGATACTTCTTAATGCAGTCGTAACAGATATAATAATAGAATCGGGAAGCTGCAGGGGAGTGGTCACGGATGGCGGTATACTTAAGGCAGATAAGGTGATCGTCGCCACGGGAGGAAAGTCATATCCGCTGACAGGTTCAACAGGTGACGGGTACAGATTCGCAAAAAAGGCGGGACACCTTGTGACGGAGCCTTTACCGGGGCTTGCACCTCTTAAGATAAAAGAGGATCATCCGAAAAGGATGCAGGGGCTGAGCCTGAAAAATGTTGTCGTCAGGTTTTTTGAAAAAAACGGCAAAAAGGTATATGAGGACTTCGGCGAAATGCTTTTTACCCATTTCGGGGTCAGCGGTCCCGTTATCCTTTCTGCTGAAAGTATTTTGCTTAAAAAACTTGCAAAAGAAGAAATGAGGCTTACAATAGACTTTAAGCCTGCTCTTGATGATAAAAAGCTTGACAACAGACTTATAAGGGAACTTGAGGTATCACCTAAACGTGAGTTTAAAAGTGTATTAAAAACCCTTCTTCCATCAAGTGCAGTTCCGGTTTTTATCGACATATTAAGAGCAGATCCGGATAAAAAGGCATGTGAGATCCCGGGAAGCTTAAGAAAAGAAACCGTAAAGCTTCTGAAAAACTTCCCATTGACCGTTACCGGCACGGGAGGATTTGATGAGGCGGTCATTACCATAGGAGGGGTTGACGTAAAGCAGATAGATCCTGCCACCATGGGATCAAGGCTGTGTAAAGATCTTTTTTTTGTGGGAGAAGTTCTTGATACGGATGCGTTAACCGGAGGTTTTAATCTGCAGATAGCATGGTCAAGTGCATATGTCTGCGCAAAAAATATCGGAGAAAACAAATGAATTATTCAATAGCCATTGACGGACCGGCTGGTTCGGGAAAAAGTACGATAGCAAAAAGACTTGCAAAGGATCTGGGATTTACATACGTTGACACAGGAGCCATGTACAGAGCCATTGCCCTGTGGGCTCTGGAAAATGCGCCGGATATTAAGGATGAAAGGTTGATTGCGTCACATTTGGACGAAGTGGACATTGATCTGGAATACAGTGAAGGTTCCCAGCAGGTCATATTAAACGGTGAGAATGTTACCGACAGACTGAGGCAGGAGGAGACCGGGAAGGCGGCGTCCGTTGTCTCCAAGCAAAAAAAAGTAAGGGAAAAGCTTGTAAGCATACAGCAAAAGCTGGCGGGATCACAGTCCGTAATAATGGATGGGAGAGATATCGGGACCAAGGTTCTGCCCGATGCATTTCTTAAGGTTTTTATGACCGCGTCTCCTGAGGTCCGGGCAAAAAGGCGCTTTGACGAGCTGACATTGAAAGGTGAAAAATGCGACTATGAGGAGATCTTAAAAGGAGTTAAAGAGCGGGATCATGCAGATGAAACCCGTAAGATCTCCCCACTGAAGCCCGCTGATGATGCGGTCATACTTGATACGTCCGTCATGTCGGAGGCTGAAGTTACCGGCGAGATACAAAGGCTGTTTGAAGAAAGAAAAAGGTCGTGAGCTTATGAGAGAGGTAATACTTGCCAGGTCCGCGGGTTTTTGCTTTGGAGTAAAAAGAGCCGTTGACATGGTCTATGACAGGATAAAAGAGGGCGGAAACATTTATACTTACGGTCCCATTATCCATAATGACACGGTGGTAAAGGACCTGGAAGAAAAGGGCGTCCGAATTATCGATGGCGAAGAGGATATAAAAAACAGGGAGCCGGGCACGGTGATCATAAGGTGTCACGGTGTGTCCCGCCGGGTTTACAGCCTTCTTGAAGAATGCGGCATGAAGACAGTGGATGCCACATGCCCCTTTGTTTTAAAGATCCACAGGATAGTTGAGGAAAAAAGTAAAGCCGGTGAACAGATAGTGATAATCGGCAATAAAGACCACCCGGAGGTGCAGGGGATCATGGGGTGGTGCGAAGAGCCGGCTATAGTAATAGATACCGAGGAGCAGGCAAAAAACTTTGCATCTGAAAACCCCGATATTCATATAGTTTCCCAGACAACATTTCAGCCGAATAAATTCAACAGTCTGGTTGAAATTATCTCGGATAAGCGATATAATAGCAACATTAGTAATACAATCTGTAACGCTACTGAAGTGCGTCAAAAAGAGGCTCGGGAGATTGCAGCCAAAGCGGATGCGATGATTGTGATCGGAGGCAGTAACAGCTCTAACACACGCAAGCTGTATGAGATTGCCTGTAAAGAGTGTCCGGATACATTTCTTATCGGAAGTGTTGAGGAGCTTGATTTTAACAAACTAAAAGAGGCTAAATGTATTGGTATTACGGCAGGGGCATCCACCCCAAGTAACATAATCCAGGAGGTTCACACCAGTGTCAGAAGAGAGTTTTGAGGAAATGGTCGATGCGTCTTTAAGGACGATCCACAACGGAGAGGAAGTTGAAGGCGTAGTAATTGATGTAAAGGAAAATGAAATTATTTTAAACATTAACTGTAAGGCTGACGGTATCGTCACCAGAAACGAGTTCACATCGGATTCCGATGCGGATCTTACCGAACTTGTAAACATAGGTGACAATATGCGTGCCAAGGTCATAAAGGTAAATGACGGAGAGGGACAGATCCTTCTTTCCGTAAAGAGACTCAGAGCAGAATCAGGAAACAAAAAGCTTGAGGAAGCTTTCGAGAATAAGACCCGTCTTACGGCTAAGGTAAGTCAGATAATGGACGGAGGTCTTTCTGTTCTTGTTGATGATACAAGAGTGTTTATTCCCGCAAGTCTTGTATCCGATACATATATCAAAGACCTTTCGGTCTTTAAGGATCAGGACGTTGATTTTATCATCACCGAATATGATCCCAAGAAGAGAAGGATCATAGGTGACTGCAAATGTCTTATTCTTGAGGAAAAGTCCGCAAAGAGACAGGAGATCCTTGAGAACATCAAAGTTGATGATGTTATTGAGGGTACCATAAAAAATGTTACCGACTTCGGTGCATTTGTAGATCTCGGCGGAGTAGACGGACTTCTCCATATTTCAGAGATGTCATGGGGAAGAACGGAGACACCCAAGAAGCTTTACAAGGTTGGAGATACCGTTAAGTGTTTTGTAAAAGACATTAACGGAGAAAAGATTGCATTAAGTGTGAAATTCCCTGAATCCAATCCCTGGAATAATGCAGCTGAAAAGTATGCAAGAGGAAATGTAGTTAAGGGCAAGGTTGCCAGGATGACTGACTTTGGCGCATTTATCCAGCTTGAGGACGGTATTGACGGACTTCTTCATGTTTCCCAGATCTCAAGAGAGCATGTTGAAAAGCCTTCAGATGAGCTTTCTATCGGACAGGATATAGAGGCTAAGGTTGTGGAGATCAACCTGGACGACAAGAAGATCAGCTTAAGTATCAAGGCTTTAGGCGGTGACAGAGCACCTGTGGAAAAGGAAGAGGTACAGGAAGTGCCTCAGGAAGAGCCCGCAGCTGAGGCTGAGGTAACCGAAGAGGCACCTCAGGAGGAGACTGTGGCAGAGGCTTCCCAGGAAGCTCCTGTTCAGGAGGAACCTGCAGCAGAGGCGCCTTCGGAGAACGCAGCGTCTGAGGCTCAGGAAGAGGCACCGGTCGAGGCGCAGGCTGAAGAGACAGCGTCCGAAGGCGGATCATCTGACGAAGAGTAATCTAATATCGTTTATTTTACGGACTGTCGCTATATGCGGCAGTTTTTTTGTTTCAAAAATACAAAATAAAAACAATAAATATGTAGATTTTTTTATTAAATTACGCTAAAATTGTTTTTATTTTCATACAATTTTGTATTGCTTACGATACATAGATATGCAGGGAGGTTATATAAATGTCAAATACATTCAAAGGGGGGATTCATCCCTTTGGAGGGAAAGAGCTTACAAAGGACAAGCCCATACAGGAGCTTAAGCCTTCGGGCGAGCTTGTCTTTCCTGTGAGCCAGCATGCCGGAGCGCCTGCCACACCCGTCGTAAAAGCAGGGGATGCGGTGCTTGCGGGACAGGTTATTGCTGAAGCCTCTTCCGCGGTCTCGGCAAATATCCATTCTTCCGTATCAGGCACCGTAAAAAAGGTTGAGATGCGCCCTTTGCCCACAGGCGGAAAGGCTATGAGCATAGTCATAGAAAATGACGGAGAGTACAGGGAGGCAGAGTTTGTTCCCTCTGATCCCGAGAATCTTACAAAAGAAGAGATATTACAAAAGATAAGAGCTGCCGGGATCGTAGGAATGGGCGGCGCGGGATTTCCCGTTGACCAGAAACTTTCGCCTGAAGAAAGCGACAGTATCAAATATCTGGTTGTAAACGGCGCCGAATGTGAGCCTTATCTTACATCAGATTACCGGGTTATGCTGGATACTACGGATGAGCTTATCGGCGGCATAAAGATCGCGCTTAAGCTTATGCCTAATGCCAAAGCTGTGATAGGTGTAGAGGATAACAAGCCTGAAGCGATCAAGGCTATTAATGGCAAGATCGCCGGAGATCCCCGCATTTCCTGTGTGCCCGTAAAGACTAAATATCCCCAGGGAAGCGACAGGACCCTGATATATGCCACCACAGGCATGAAGATCAAATCCACCGCCCATTCCAATGAGTACGGAGTAGTTGTTAGTAATGTAACATCTCTTTACAATGTATACGAGGCGGTGGTAAAGGGACGTCCTCTTACAAGAAGGACAGTTACCGTAAGCGGAGATGACATTTCCAATCCCGGGAATTTCCGCGTTTATCTCGGGACCGCATTTCAGGAGCTTCTTGATGCTGCGGGAGGGACCGTACAGGATCCCGAGAAGTTTATAAACGGCGGAACAATGATGGGATTTGCGATGTATGACCTCAGCGCTCCCATCACAAAGACCAGCGGAGCACTCCTTGCTTTAAAGAAGGATGAGGTTTCAAGTCATCCTACGGGACCATGTATAAGCTGTGCTTCATGTGTGTCGGTTTGTCCCATGCAGCTTATGCCCAATAAACTGGCAAAGCTGGCGGATAAAGGAAATACGGAAGAGTTCGAAAAGAATTACGGCTCTTACTGTATAGAATGCGGTTGCTGTTCCTATGTCTGTCCCGCAAGGATCCCGCTTAAGCAGTCCATTAAAGCCACCAAGAAGGCTATTAAAGCTGCTAAAAGAAGAGAAAGGCAGGTGGCAAGATCTTGAGTTTATTAAAGGTATCCGAGAGCCCTCATGTGAGAGGAAGAAAGTCCACGCAGACCATTATGCGTGACGTGCTTATAGCACTCACTCCCGGAGCGATCTTCGGTATATATAATTTCGGTGTAAATGCGCTTATACGTCTTCTGGTGGGAGTATTCGTATGTATTGCCATTGAAGCGATCTATCAGGCGGCCATGAAAAAGAAGGTCACCGTATCTGACTTAAGTGCAGCGGTAACGGGGCTTCTTCTGGGAATGAACCTTCCTTCGGAATTCCCCATATGGATGGAGGTTGTAGGCTGTGCTTTTGCCATTATAGTTGTTAAACAGTTATTCGGAGGATTGGGGCAGAACTTCATGAATCCGGCTCTGGGCGCAAGGTGTTTCCTTATGCTGGCTTACACCGCCCAGATGACCAATTACGTTATGGACGGGGTTTCATCCCCCACGCCTCTGGCCTTCCTGAAGCCCGGAGGAGAAGCAGTGGGAGATCCCAGTCTCTGGGATATGTTTTTCGGTTCCGTAAACGGAGTTATCGGAGAGACATCTGTCATATTCCTTATGGCCGGTGCGGTGTATCTTCTGGTAAGAAGAGAGATATCTCCGAAGATCCCGTTTATATACATAGGTGTGTTTGCGGGAATGGTATTCCTTCTTACACCCGGACACAACTTTGACTTTATGTACATGTTAAAAGAGGTTTGCGGAGGCGGACTTATCTTAGGAGCATTCTTTATGGCCACGGATTATGTCACAAGCCCCACAACCCCCAACGGTAAAATACTGTTTGCGGTAGCACTGGGAGTAATAACATTTATTTTCAGGATGTTCGGCGGATCTGCAGAGGGTGTGTCATACGCCATTATCTTCTGCAATATACTTGTTCCGTTTATAGAAAAAGTTACTATCCCTAAGCCCTTCGGCTGGGAGAAGCAAAAGAAGGAGGCGAAAGGTCATGAGTAAGCAGGTCAATGATGCTATGCGTCTCTTTGTGATAACCATTATCGCCGGATGCGCCCTGGGCGGTATATATATGGTTACAAAGGAGCCTATTGCGGCCCAGAATCTTAAGATGCAGCAGGACGCATACAAAGCCGTTCTTTCAGAAGCGGAAATTTTTGAGGAACTGGAAGGAGACCGGTTTTCCAAGGAAAATATAGTTGAAAACTATAAGCCTTTTCTTGCCGGTGACCCGGAAAGCTATGTCGATGACGATATAGAAGGAGTGGTTGCAGGTGTTAAGGACGGAAAGTATATCGGTATCGTTATCACGGTAAATGCCCATGACGGATATGCCGGAGATATAAGATACTCTGTTGGTGTTGATAGGGAAGGTGTTTATAAAGGCACATCCATACTTGAAATATCGGAGACCGCGGGTCTTGGTATGAGAGTTAAAACGGATCCCTCATTCCTTGAGCAGTTTAACGAAGTAAAGGTCGACAAATACACTCTTGTAAAGGACGGCACCGGATCATCATCAGAGGATAAGATAGATGCCATCAGCGGTTCCACCGTTACATCCAAGTCCATGCTTCGGGGCATAAATGCAGCCCTTGCGGTATCGCGGGATATAAAAGAATCGCACGAAAAGACGGTGGGAGGTGTTCCGATTGAATAAGATATTAGAAAGATTACACAACGGAATAATAAAAGAAAATCCCATTCTGATAATGACATTGGGAATGTGTCCCACCCTTGCCGTTACTACATCGCTTATAAACGGCTTAGGAATGGGGATGTCCACACTTGCGGTGCTGGTATGCTCCAACTTCCTTATCTCTCTTTTAAGGAAGTTCATACCGGATACAGTCAGGATTCCGGCCTATATTGTTATCGTAGCGTCTCTGGTTACTATAATACAGTTTGTGCTTCAGGGATTTGTACCGGATCTGTACAGCTCACTGGGTATATATATTCCTCTTATCGTTGTTAACTGTATCATTTTGGGACGTGCAGAGGCATATGCAAGCAAGAGCAAGATAATCCCTTCCATATTCGACGGTATCGGAATGGGACTGGGATTTACCATGGGACTGGGGATTTTAGGGTTCTTAAGAGAACTTATCGGAAACGGTACCATCCTCTCAGACGGAGCCAATGCCCTTTTAAAGATCCCTGAAGAGATCTACACCCCTGCAAGCGTAATGATACTGGCTCCGGGAGCCTTCATCGTGCTTGCATTCGTGATCGCCACCATGAACAAGATCAAGGAAAAGAAGGGTATGAAGCCTGCAGAGGTTCCGGATTACACTACTAAAGAAGGCTGCGCCGGATGTGCGGCTGCTTCCATGTGTGCCGGAGCTGCTCCTCAGACAGAGGCACCGGCTGATCCACTTAAGGCAAAGGCTGAAAGCGCCGCAATACCCCGGGCTGTAAAGCCGGAGGTGCCTAAGACAGAAACTGCAGTAAAGGAGGAAAAGGAATGAGTTTATTATTATTAGCCATAAGTGCCGCTCTTGTAAATAACGTGGTACTCAGTCAGTTCCTGGGACTTTGTCCCTTCCTCGGAGTTTCCAAAAAGATCAATACATCAGTAGGTATGAGCGGTGCCGTTATCGTGGTCATTACCGCGGCATCAGCTATCTGCAGCGCTATTTACCACTTCATACTTGCGCCTCTTAATCTTACATATCTGAACACCATCGTGTTCATTTTGGTCATTGCATCACTGGTGCAGTTTATGGAAATGTTCATCAAAAAATCAAACCCGGCACTTTATCAGTCACTGGGAGTATTCTTACCCCTTATCACTACCAACTGTGCCGTGCTTGGTGTTGCGTTATCAAACGTACAGAAGAATTATGACATATGGACTTCTACTATAAACGGATTCGGTACTGCTTTGGGATTTGCCCTTGCGATCCTCCTGCTTGCCTCCATCCGCGAAAGAAACGAAGACAATGACGTGCCCAAGAGTTTCAAGGGCATGCCTCATGTTCTTTTAACTGCAGGTCTTATGTCCATAGCCTTCTTCGGTTGGGCAGGAGTATTATAAAGGAAAGGAAGAACAAAAAATGTCAGGTATAATAATCGCGGCGATAGTAGTCGGCGCTACCGGAATAGGGCTTGGCTTCTTCCTTACCTTTATGGGAAAGAAATTCGCTGTTGAGGTTGACGAAAAGGAAGAACAGATAAGAGCCCTGCTTCCCGGGAATAACTGCGGTGCCTGCGGCTTTCCGGGTTGTGACGGGGCAGCGGCTGCCATCGCAAAGGGTGACGCTGCGCCCAACATATGTCCCGTAGGAGGTCCTGCTATAGCAGAGCAGATAGGTGAGATCACGGGAGGCTCTGCGGAGGCGGCAGAGGTAAAGACAGCCTTTGTTATGTGTGCAGGCACATGTGACAAGGCAAAGGACCTTTACGAATACGACGGAGTAAAAAGCTGTCTGGCTGCCGGCTCGGCTCCCGGCGGAGGAGCAAAGGGATGCTCTTACGGTTGTAAGGGATTCGGAGACTGTGTGGCAGCATGCGACTTTGATGCAATACATATCGTAGACGGCATAGCAGTAGTTGACAGGGACAAATGTGTATCATGCGGTGCCTGTGTGAAGGCCTGTCCCCAGAGACTTATTGAGCTTATTCCCGTGAAAAGAACGGCTGCCGTTGAGTGCAATTCCCGTGATATGGGAAAGGATGTGCTGGCGGTTTGTCAGGCGGGTTGTATTGGTTGTCATATGTGTGAAAAGGAATGTCCCATACCGGACGGCGCCATACATGTGGAAAAGAATATCGCTAAAGTTGATTACAGCAAATGTGTGGGCTGCGGTAAATGTGCCGCCAAATGCCCTAAAAAAGTTATAAAAATGTTTACCGTTAAGAAATAAAAGGGTGATTTATCATGAATAAGCAGGAGAGTAGTAAAACAAAAAAAGATTCTCTCCTGCTTATTTGTATTTTGGCGGGAGCAGCCATCCTTTTTATAATCTTTTTTGCATTCAGAGGATGCAGTGGCGGGCAGAAGATAGTTATAAAGGTTGACGGTAATATATACCGTGAATGTGATATCAGCCGGGATGAGGTTATAGAGGTGGAAGGATTTGAAGGGGGATTTAACAGGGTTGAGATAAAGGACGGGCAGGTTTCCGTCACGGATGCGGACTGCCCCGATAAGACCTGCGTCAAGACAGGCAGGATCAAAGATCATGGTCAGACCATAGTGTGCCTGCCCCACAGGGTTGTGGTGGAGGTGCCGTAAAAAAAGACAAGGTGACGGTTTTTTTTAACCGTCACCTTGTTTCGTAAGTATGATCATATTACCCCAGATTCTGTTTTTCAACCAGTCTGTCGCCGCTGTATTTCTCACGCAGCTTAGGCTTTTCGATCTTGCCCGTAGCGTTCCTGGGTACATCTGCAAAGATGATCTTTCTTGGTCTTTTATATCTCGGTAACTCCATACAGAACCGGTTGATATCATCTTCACTGCACCGGGCATCCTTCTTTAACTGAATGATCGCGGTGGCTATCTCACCCAGTCTGGGATCCGGAGTTCCGATAACGGCTACGTCATGGATCTTGGGATGGGATGAAAGAAATGCCTCAATCTGCACCGGATAAATATTCTCCCCGCCGGATATGACCACGTCCTTTTTTCTGTCCACAAGCCAGATGTATCCGTCCTCATCCTGCCTTGCCATATCACCGGTGAGGAGCCAGCCGTCTTTAATGGTTTCTTTGGTGGCTTCGGGATTCTTATAATACTCCACCATGACTCCGGGCCCCTTTACGCAGAGCTCGCCCACCTGTCCATTTTCCACGGTTTCACCATCTTCATTTATTATCTTTGTTTCCCAGTTATATCCGGGCACACCTATAGCCCCTACCTTATCAATATTTTCAAGCCCCAGATGCACGCATCCCGGTCCCGTTGATTCGGAAAGACCGTAATTGGTGTCGTATTTGTGGTCAGGGAAGTATTGTCTCCAATGCTTGATAAGGCTGGGAGGCACGGGCTGCGCGCCTATATGCATAAGACGCCATTGGTCAAGCTTGAAGTCCGAAAGTTTGATCTCACCTGCATCAAGGGCAGCAAGTATATCCTGGGCCCAGGGCACAAGAAGCCATACGATGGTACAGCCCTCATCGGAAACCGCCTGAAGTATGGCCTTTGGCGAATTGCCCTTTAAAAGAACTCCTTTGCCTCCTGTAAAAAGTGAGCCGAACCAGTGCATCTTTGCTCCCGTGTGATAAAGGGGCGGAATGCAAAGGAAAACGTCTTCATGTGTGATCTCGTGATGTTTTGCCTCCATCTCGGCTGACTGCACCAAAGCCCTGTGCTTATGAAGGATTGCCTTGGGAAAACCTGTTGTGCCGGAGGAAAAGTAAATAGCTGCCAGGTCATCATCCGTAATGATCACTTTTGGAGCAATACTTGAAAAATTCGCAACCCAGTGATTGTAGTCTTCGGCAAATGAAGGGCACGAATCACCCACATAAAACAAAAGACATTCCTTGGAAAGAGAGCTTGCAATGGACTCGATCCTTCCCACGAAGGAAGGACCGAAAAACAGCACGTCTATATCTGCAAGCCTTACACAGTAGTCGATCTCCTCGGATGTGTATCTGAAATTTAAAGGAACGGCAATGGCGCCGCATTTTAATATACCGAAATAGATGGGAAGCCATTCCAGTCCGTTCATAAGAAGGATTCCCACCTTTTGACCTTTTCTTATGCCGCGGTTAAGCAGCAGGTTGGCACATCTGTTGGCTTTCTCGTCAAATACGGACCAGGTTATCTCACGCCGGTAGGGTGCGTCTGAAGTGGGTTGGATAAGTTCGTATTCATTCCACGTAACCCTCTGGGGTTCGGTGATCTCGGGATTTATCTCGACCAAAGCAGTTT
>CACWUI010000024.1 GCA_902764045.1 uncultured Lachnospiraceae bacterium | reverse complement strand
ATAGATATCATCGGTCAGTTTGGCGTAGGCTTTTATTCCGCTTTTATGGTGGCAGACAAGATCACCGTTGAGAGCAAATCCTTCGGTGAAGAAAAAGGAAGCAGGTGGGAATCTGAAGGTGCAGACGGATACGTCATCGAATCCTGCGAGAAAGAAAACGCCGGAACCGTGATCACTCTTCATCTCAAGGAAGATACGGATGATGATAAATACAGTGATTATCTTGAAGAATATACCATAAAGGAACTTATAAAAAAATACAGTGATTATACACGCTACCCCATACGTATGATCACCGAAAAAAGGGTTCCAAAGGAAGGATCCGAAGGCGAATTTGATACCGTACAGGAAGATGAGACCTTAAACAGTATGATCCCTATATGGAAAAAGGACATTTCAGAGGTAACGGATGAAGAATATAACGCCTTTTATCAGGAAAAGTTTTTTGACTTTGAACCTCCTTTGCGTGTTATAAGACAGAAGGCTGAAGGAACATCTGAGTACATCGCCCTTCTTTTTATTCCGGGAAGAGCACCTTTTGATTATTACAGCAAGGACTTCGAAAAAGGACTTTCCCTTTATTCAAGCGGCGTGATGATCATGGAGAAATGCAAGGACCTGCTCCCTGATCATTTCAGTTTCGTAAAGGGATTAGTGGACAGTTCAGACCTGTCTCTTAATATCTCAAGGGAAATGCTCCAGCATGACAGGCAGCTCAAAGTGATAGCAAAGGCTCTGGAAAAAAAGATCGCCGGAGAGCTTACAAAGCTGCTTAGTGAAGAAAGGGATGTATACGAGAAGTTTTTTAACAACTTCGGAACCCAGCTCAAATTAGGTATTTACTCGGATTACGGAATGCACAGGGAACTGCTTCAGGATCTGATATTGTTTAAATCTTCATACGAAGGAAAGCCCGAAGAGGGAACTCTTGTAAGTCTTAAAGAATATGTGGACAGAATGAAGGATGATCAGGAAAAGATCTTCTATGCTTCCGGGGGAAGTGTGGAAAAAATAAAAAGCATCCCCCAGGTTGAGTCCGTTATCGCAAAGGGATATGAGGTTCTTTTCTTTACCGAGGATATAGACGAATTTGCTATCCAGATGATGCAGAACTACCGGGAAAAAGAGTTCTTAAACGTCTGCAAGGACAGCCTTGACCTTTCATCAGAGGAGGATAAAGAAAAGCTCAAGACAGAAATCGAGAGCAAGGCTGATATGTTCAGATTCATGAAGGAGAGCATCGGCGATAAAGTGGCCAAAGTGAAATTTACCAACTCTTTGGAAAACCACCCTGTTTGCCTTTCCAGCGAAGGCGACATATCCGTTGAGATGGAGAATATCCTGAACAAAATGCCTGATGCCCAGGGGCAGCATATAAAAGCGGAAACCGTACTTGAGATAAATGTGAACCACCCCATCGCCAAACGTATAGAGACTCTTTTTGAGACTGACAAAGATAAGCTTGCCGATTACAGCAAGATCCTTTACGCCCAGGCATGCCTCATAAACGGCATGCCATTGGAAAATCCGGCAGAGCTCAGTGAGCTCGTATGCGGATTAATGGTATGATCCGCCTATAAAAAACACCCTGACGGGTTTATTCCCCGTCAGGGTGTTTTTTTGTCCGGGATCTTACTTTGCAGATCCCTTAGCGACTGAACCTTATCTCATCATTTCAACCACTTTGATATCTCCGGGCGTAGTCACCTTTATATTTTTTTCATCCCCCTCAATGATCCTCACCGGTATATCCGAATATTTCTCAACCAATGAAGCGTCATCCGTTGGTATAAATCCTTCTCCTTCTTCTTCCCATTTTCTGTAAGCATCTCTAAGCGCTTTCACCCGGAAACACTGGGGGGTCTGGGCGGCATAAAGGATACTCCTGTCAGGCGTGTCGGTTATCATATCCTCCGATACCACTTTGATCGTATCCTTTACGGGAACCGCCACAAGGCAGGCTTCATGTTTCTTAACACCGTCTATACAGTGCCCGATCAGTTCCGGAGTGACCATGGGTCGGGCAGCATCATGAATAAGCACATAGTCATCCTCATCCTGCACCGCATCCAGAGCATTTTTAACGGAAAAAACCCTTTCTTTACCGTTTTGTACAAAGCACAAAAATTTGGAGATGCCGTATTCTTGAATGATCTCTCCCAGCATATCCCTGTACTCATCACTTACTGCGATAATGATACCGTCAACCTGACTTTCTTCAAATGCTTTTAAAACGTAAGAGATCATGGGTCTGTTATTTATCTTCATGAACTGCTTCGGTATATCAGAGTTCATTCTTGAACCCACTCCACCGGCAGGAATTATCGCATATACTTTCCCGGACATTGTTTGTCCCTCCTTAACGTTTTCCCGTAAGCCCCAGCCCCGGAACGGCATTTAAGTCGTAGCCCGCAGTCTCACCCTTTAAGTACTTGTAGTACGCCGCTGATCCTATCATTGCGGCATTATCGGTACACATAATGACAGACGGACTGAAATATCTTATATTTCTTTTTCCACACTCGTTTTCCAATGTCTCCCTAAGCAGGGAATTAGACGCCACGCCACCTGCTATGGCAAGCTTTGTTATGCCGCTTTCTTCACACATGATCATGGCTCTGTCGGTTATTGCATCCACCACCGCTTTCTGAAAGGAAGCCGCAACATCAGCTTTATTTATCTCCATCCCCTGCATTTCACATGAATTCAGGTAATTCAGTACAGCGGATTTGAGACCGGAAAACGAAAAATCCATGGGAGAATCCGCAATATTGGCTCTCGGAAATACTATTGCTTCAGGATTTCCTTCCCTTGCCAGCTTATCTATCTTCGGACCTCCCGGGTAACCAAGCCCCAGAGCCCGCGCCACCTTGTCAAAGGCCTCTCCTGCTGCATCATCTCTCGTTCTTCCTACTATCTCATATTCACAATAATCATTTACCTTTGCAATATAGGTATGACCGCCGGAAACCACCAGGACTCCGAAGGGCGGCTCCAGATCTTTGTGTTCGGTATAGTTGGCGCTTATATGTCCCTCTATGTGATTTACCGCTATAAGGGGCTTACCGCATGCAAATGCCAAAGCCTTTGCATGGGCAACCCCCACGAGAAGAGCACCTACAAGACCGGGCCCATAGGTGACAGCTATGGCATCGATATCCTCAAGACTCACACCTGATTCATCAAGAGCCAGGCGTATCACGGGATCGATATTTTCTATATGCTTTCTTGAAGCTATCTCAGGAACTACCCCTCCATATGTCTTATGGATATCTATCTGTGAATTGATAACATTGGAAAGTACCTCCCGCCCATCGGCAACCACAGCCGCAGCCGTCTCATCACAGGAACTCTCGATCGCCAGTATCTTAAAATCCTCTTTCATTCTTTCGTATAAACCTTTTCTATGTAATAAGGCACGTCAAATCCTTTATATTCCTGCAGCAAGCTTCTCTCAAGGTCGTTTATATCCCTGATGGAATCATCTTTCCCAAAGCCGAAAATCTCTTTCAGACCTTCAAGGGTATACCTTCCGTAAACCTTACCGCTACAACAGCTTTTTCTCAATATAAATAAATCTTCCATATATCAATCTTCCGCAAATTTCAATGTCCTGCTCATGCCGCATTTTCCGACAATAGTGTCTGGAAATATCTTCTTAGCATTTTTTATAAAATCCTGAGGTCTGGTAAGAGCCGGGCTGAAATGGGTAAGCCACATTTCCTCCACTCCTGCTTCTTTTGCAATCCCCGCTGCTTCAGCAAATGTCATATGCTTATATTCAACAGCCTTATTATCCCTTGAATCATCTCCGTACATTCCTTCACATATAAACAGATCGGAAGCCTTTGCCATATCGGCGATCACGGGAACGGGTCGGGTATCGGTGCAATAGGTTACTTTCAATCCTTTTCTTGCTTCCCCCATGACCATGTCCGGAGTATAAACCTTACCATCTTCTTCGGTTGTCTCCCCGTGCTGCAGCTTGTTCCAAAACTTAATGGGTATCTCCAGTTCCTTTGCCCTGTCGGCATTAAACTTTCCCAGTCTCGGGATATTCAGGGAATAACCGTAGCAGATTATCTTATGATGGACTTTGAAGGCATCTATCTCATACCCTCCTATGCTTATGTGCTGAGTATCTCCCTCTAATTCTCTTAAATCTATATCAAAGGGAAGTTCCGGCGCCACCACACGCAGGGACGTAACCACTCTCTTTAAGCCCCTGGGACCGATTATGGTAATGGGATCCGTCCTGTCGGCATTTCCAATGGAGAGAAGAAGTCCGGGCAATCCGCTGATGTGATCGGCATGGTAATGGGTGAAGCATATGATATCTATATCGTGGGTGCTAAGCCCTGCTTCCTTCATGGCGATCTGGGTTCCCTCTCCGGAATCTATGAGCAAGCCTATTCCGTTGTATTTGGCATACATTGATGTAAGCCATCTCCCGGGAAGAGGCATCATGCCCCCGGTCCCCAGTAAAGTAATGTCTAACACAGAAAACTCCTTTAAATCTTTATTTGCATAACAATCCCGTCTTCTTTAGGAGATGAATAAAAATCCTTACGCTCTCCAATGGTCTCAAACCCGATCTTTTCATAAAGACTGATTGCCGGCGTATTGCTCTTTCTTACCTCAATGATAAAGCTTTCAACACCTTTTTTCTTTCCTTCCTCAATAAGATACTTAACGATACCTGTTCCTATGCCGCCATGGCGGAAATCCTTATCTACCGCCACGTTGGTTATCTCCGCTTCCGGTCCCGATATGTACATACCGGCATAACCTTTAACTGAGCCGCCGCTTTCGCAAACCGCAAAAAATGCGTCTTTGTTTTCAAGAGCTCCTTCAAAAGATCTTAAAGACCAGGGATTCGGGATGGATTCTGCTTCTATACGGGTCACTTTTCCCAAATCTTCTGCAGTCAATTCCCTGAACCTGTTCCGCTCCGCCTGAGATTCGGTCAGGTATTCCGGTAAAAGCTCATCGCCGGATACCGCTTTTCCTTTTTTTATCTCTGAAAGGGCAGTTACTGCCAGAGACGACGCCCGGGGCAGTGACAGATGATCGGGTGCAAATGCAAGAGCCCCGTTACTTACTCTTTTCTTTAAATGCTCTGTTGCATCTCCTAAAAATAAAACCTTCCGGTCATAGCTTTTAAGGAGCTCAAGCAAGGCATCATATTCCATTACGCAGTCATTTAAAACAGGCTGTAATTCATCCTCCGAATATTCATAGACAGCGCAGTAGGCCCTGTCACGACGGGCATCCATAACAGGACATATAAGCATATCCGAAGGCGCTGCATTTGCCGCCAGGGCTTTAAGGGATGATACCGGGACCGTTTTTATATCGTCTTTAAACGCCAGCCCTTTGGCTGTGGCAATACCTATCCTCAGTCCCGTAAACGAACCCGGGCCTGCGGAAACCGCGATATAGTCCATGTCCGACACCTTTAACTGCGCATTCTTAAACGCCTCCTCTACCATCAGAAGAAGTGTCGTAGAATGGGTTTTATTAATATTTGTCGTGTACTCCGCCACCGGCACACCGTCTTTTGCAATACATACGGAGGCCACGGCAGATGAACTATCTATGGCTAATATATACATAAAACCTTTCCTTAAAAGTCAGTCTCGATCCGGCGGAAATCCCCGCCCTTCGTGATATCCTTTGTGATCACCACGTTCTTAATATTCTCCGGAAGATGATCTTTTATCTTTTCCGGCCATTCTATAAGGCACACTCCGTCACCGTAGAGGTATTCATCCCCTCCGATATCTTCCAATTCAAAAGAGTCCTCAAAACGATACACATCAAAATGATAAAAGGGCAGCCTCCCGCCCTCATACACGCAAAGTATTGTAAATGTGGGGCTTGTCACATCTTCTTTTACCCCCAGCCCTTCGGCAAACCCCTGGGCAAAAGCGGTCTTACCCGCCCCCAGGTCTCCTGACAGACAGTAGATATCGCCGGGAGATGCGTCCTCCGAGAGTTTTTTACCCAGTTCAAATGTTTCGTTTCTGTTTTTAGTTTCGTAGATCATATTGTTTAGCCTTTTGTGAGCCGCGTTTTCAAATTTTTCTGTTGTCTATAACCCTTACCGCTTTTCCTTCTGAACGTATTATAGACTTAGGCGCCACAAGGGTAACATCCGCTTTTATCCCAAGCATGGAGCGAAGCGCCTCCATAAGCTCTTTCTGCCTGTTTGTTATCTCTCCCAGGTTATCGGTAAATATCTCAGGCGTCATCTCAACGTGCACATCAAGAGTGTCTGCATTATTCACACGGTCAACTATTATCTGATAATTTGCCTGATAACCAAGTTTTAAAAGAACTGTCTCTATCTGTGAAGGGAACACATTTACTCCCCTGATGATAAGCATATCGTCTGTTCTTCCCAGAGGCTTGGTCATTTTCACATGGGTACGACCGCAGGAGCACTTTTCACGCGAAAGCACACATATATCTCTTGTTCTGTATCTGATAAGAGGAAATGCTTTTTTTGTAATGGATGTAAATACCAGCTCACCTTTCTCACCGTCAGGCAGAGGTTCTCCCGTGTCGGGATCGATCACCTCTGCGATGAAGTGATCTTCGTTTATATGTAATCCGGTCTGCTCACTGCACTCAAATGCAACTCCGGGACCGGAAAGTTCCGTAAGACCGTAGATATCATACGCTTTTATACCGAGAGTTTTTTCAATATCACGGCGCATCTCCTCACTCCAGGCTTCCGCTCCGAAGATACCGGCTTTAAGAGAAATATCCTCCGGTCCCTGTCCCTTCTCCTTCATGGACTCCCCAAGATATGCGGCATATGAAGGAGTACAGCAAAGGACGGTAGCCTTAAGATCATTAATGAACATTATCTGGCGCTCGGTATTTCCCGAGGACGTGGGAACGGTAAGACTTCCCACCTTGTGGCTTCCGCCGTTCAGACCCGGACCTCCCGTAAAAAGACCGTAACCATAAGAAACCTGAACCACGTCCTCATCGGTAGCCCCTGCAGCGACCAATGCCCTGGCACAGCAGTCCTCCCACAGGTCTATATCCTCCTGTGTATAATAAGCCACCACTCTTTTTCCCGTGGTACCTGATGTGGACTGGATCCTGACGCAATCCTTAAGAGGCACTGCCACAAGCTTGTCGGGATAGTTCTCCCTGAGATCTGCCTTGGTGATAAAGGGCAGTCTGCACAGGTCATCGCGCCCCTTGATATCTTCAGGGGTAATGCCCGCATCCTCCATCATTTTTTTGTAATAAGGCACATTGTCCCATACATGCTTAACCTGGGCCACGAGCCTTTCATCCTGCCATTTTTTTATCTGATCGGATGATGCACACTCTATATCTTTTTGATAATAGTTTTCCATGATAAACGGTTCTCCTAAACAAACGAAACTTTTTGCGCAAAATTGCAGTCTTTATTTTACTATCATGCGGCTATTTAAACAAGAAAAAAAGTGAAAATCACTTGAATAAAAGTGTCAAATTTCTTATAATGGTTAACAGATGTTGAAAAAACGTACACACATCAATATATTATCAGAGAGAAAAAGGAGACAGATAGCATGGGTAAAATGATTGCTATTGTTGCAGCTATCGCATTCGGACTGGCGCTTCTTGCAATGAACATTCCTAAGATGCATCCTGCCGGACACGGCGAGGAAGGCGAGCATCATTCTTCAGCATACGCTGTTGTGGAAGAGGTTGACGCTTAAAACCGGACGAATGAGCATACAAAAAGCGACGCGTAAGGCGTCGCTTTTTGTATGTTTGCATTTTACAACCATGGGGACGGTTCTCAGTCTCCCTGAATGGAAGACAAAAAACCGTCCCCTCTGACTTCTGTTTTTTATTTGAAATTTCTGCCAAGTTCAAAGGCTTTTTTATTCATGTCCACAAACTTCTCAGGAACCGTGTCTTCAATAACCTTTATCCATTTTTCTTCGGGTATATCAAAGTAATGGGACAGTCTTCCGATAAGCACCACATTTACCGCTTTTACAGAGCCTGCTTCTTTTGCAAGAGCGAGGCAGTCCATTACATCCACATTTACCCCTGCATCCTTTAATCTGTCCTCCAGGTTTTCGGGATACCTGGCAGCGCCTGTGATAACCGGCATCGGGTCAATGGTCTGGTTGCTTGTGACTATATGCCCGTCAGGCTTAAGATATTTTAACCAGCGTGCAGCCTCTAAGATCTCGAAGGATACTATAAAATCCGCCTCTCCTTCGTCGATAACGGGAGAATACACTTTGTCTCCGTATCTTACATAAGTTACCACGCTTCCGCCCCGCTGACTCATACCGTGAACCTCAGACACTTTCACGTCATGCCCTTCGGAAAGGAAAAGATTTCCCAGGAGCTTACTGGCAAGAAGTGAGCCCTGTCCGCCTACTCCTACGATCATTATATTTTTTGTATCCATAATCTCACCCCTCCCCTTCTTCTTTTCTTTCAAAGGCATCGAACGCACACATCTGCTTACAAACATCACAGCCCACGCAAAGTGTCCTGTCCACACAGGACATACCATCCTTCATGGAAATGGCCGGACATCCTATCTTCATGCAGGCGGTACATCCGGTGCATTTATCTTTGTTTACCTCAAGAGGCGTATTATGCTTAACATACTTAAGAAGGGCGCAGGGTCTCCTTGCTATAATGACCGAAGGCTCTTTTGCAGCCAGTTCTTCCTTAAGTACCCTGTCACACTCCTTCAGATCGTAAGGATCGACCACAACTACACGCTTTATCCCCATTGCCTTACACAAAGCCTCCAGGTCTATCTTTCCTGCCGGTTCCCCCTTTATGTTGTACCCGGTAGTGGGATTTTGCTGGTGTCCGGTCATTCCTGTAATGGAATTGTCGAGGATGATGACCGTTGAATCGGATTCGTTATAAGCAATGTCAGCAAGACCTGTCATGCCCGAATGCATAAAAGTGGAATCACCCAAAACACCTACGGTCTTAAGATCAGAATCACCTTCGAGCGCTTTATTAAAGCCGTGCACACCGCTTACTGATGCCCCCATGCACAGGGTCATATCCATGGCTGAAAGGGGCGCCACCGCTCCCAGTGTGTAGCATCCGATATCACCTAAGACCACGCATTTATTCTTACTTAAGGTATAGAAAATACCGCGATGAGGGCATCCCGCACACATGATGGGAGGCCTTACGGGTATCTCCTCATCAAGGGCTTTCCCCTCATGCACTTCCCCTCCAAGTTTTTCGGCAATAAGCTTTTGGGAAAATTCACCACAGATAGGGAGAATATCCTTGCCTTCCACATTTAATCCCATTGCCCTGCAATGATCCTCGATAATGGGGTCCAGTTCTTCAACCACCACCAGCCGTTCAACTTTTGAGGCAAAGTCACTGATCAGCTTTTCAGGCAGAGGATTTACCATACCAAGCTTAAGAACGGAAACCGTATCCCCGAATACTTCTTTTACATACTGATATGACGTGGATGATGTGATAATCCCCATATGAGTGCCGCCCATCTCAACCCTGTTAATACCCGCGGTCTCGGACCACTCCCTTAAAGCCTTTGTCCTCTCCTCTATAACGGGATGGCGTCTCTTGGCGTTCCCGGGCATCATTACATATTTGCCGATATTCTTTTCATACGGTTTTGTTTCCGGCTCCTGTCGGTCAGATGTCTGACAGACGGATCTGGAATGGGCTATCCTGGTGCACATCTTTAAAAGAACCGGGGTGTCAAACCTTTCGGAAAGCTCATATGCAAGCTTTGTGAACTCTAAAGCCTCTGAAGAATCGGCAGGCTCAAGCATGGGAACTTTAGCAGCTATTGCATAATGTCTGGAATCCTGTTCGTTTTGGGATGAATGCATCCCCGGATCGTCTGCAACTCCGATGATAATACCTGCATTTACCCCTGTATAGGACATGGTAAAAAGCGGGTCTGCAGCCACGTTAAGACCCACATGTTTCATTCCGCAAAATGAACGCTTTCCCGCAAGGCTTGCGCCGAAGGCAGCTTCCATGGCGACCTTTTCATTGGGTGCCCATTCGCAGCAAATATCATCAAAAACGGCGGCCTCTTCGGTGATCTCGGTACTCGGCGTTCCGGGATAGGAAGAAATAAAGGAGCATCCTGCTTCAAAGAGCCCCCTTGCCACGGCTTTGTTTCCTAACATCAGTTGTTTCATTGGCTATTCTCCGATTTTTAAATATTTTTTCAATTTTAACATAAATGAGAACAGTATCACAGTCCCGAATAATTTTTAAAAAGTTCACACAATTTACACATTTATATGAATTTGACTACTAATAAAGTCTTATTTTCGGTTGACATGTCTATTAATATACTTTATATTTTAGTTCGCTGTTTTCAATACAGTTTGATAAGAATATCTTTACTGTTTTTCTACACTATTTACTCAGTTTTTCATTATTTTTCTTACAGATTTTATCCTTACAAATATTCAGATTTACAAACACTTACACAACTCTACGAACTATTTATATCTAAAAATCTATTTTATATCAAACTGTTTTGGTATAATAAGCAGCGGTTAAAAATCCCGTATCCGGTTTTCCGGTTACGGGATTTTTTATTGTATTCCGTCTCTTTTTTTCACATTAAGACAATTCAAGGATCCCGCACCTGCATCTGTTTATCATGGCGTAGATCTCCTGCTTTCGCGGCATGGCAAGACTGTCTTCACCACCGGCTCTTATAGCGGAAAAAGATTCCTTTTCCAATCTCTCATAAAGCCCGTCAACAGACTCCTTCAGATCTCTTCTTCCGTCGAAAACATTTTTCATCATATATAAAAGCACGGTGCAAAGTGTATTTGTCTGCTCGACATCCTTTAGCTGCTCCACATAACGAAGTTCTACGCTTTCCTTATTTACACTGAATCCGTCCGTCCCGAAAACTTTTGTCTTAATGCGTCCGTCACCTTTAAACTCACCTCTTACCCTGACAATTCCGGGGCTTCCAAACCCTTCGAAAGGGATCTCTGCATGAGTGGGTTCACCTGCTTCCGCCGCCTGTTTCTTTGCATCCACGGTAATATCAAATGGCTCATACTGTTTCATTTGGATCACCACATCCGCCTCATAAAAGTATGATCCCGAGCTTCCTGCCACAAGTATGGTGGAAATACCTTTTTTTTCAAACAATTCTCTTACCCGTCCGATAAACGGGATGATCGGCTCCTCATCCCTGTGTACTACTTTTTGCATAAGCTCATCACGGATCATGAAGTTTGTGGCCGATGTATCCTCATCTATAAGAAACAGTTCCGACCCCGCTTCCATAGCCTCTACCGTACATGCCGCCTGGGATGTGGAGCCGCTGGCGTCTTCCGTGGAAAAATGCACCGTGTCCCTGCCGTTTGGAAGGTTTCTGATAAACATGGAAATGTCGGTATTCTGCACGCTTCTTCCGTCCTCCGCCCGCAGCTTGAATGCCGTGTCGTCCGTTATCACATACTCCCGCCCGTCACCCCGGATATGGTCATAAACACCTGCCTCAAGAGCCTTTAAGAGCGTGGATTTGCCGTGATAACCTCCACCCACGATAAGAGTCACTCCCTCAGGAATACCCATTCCCCTTAAGCTTCCTTTGTGCGGCAATTCAAGGGTAACCGCAAGGCTTTCCGGGCTTTTAAAAACAACCGCGCCCTTCATGGGTTTATCGGAAATGCCGCTTTTTCTGGGAAGCACAGCCCCGTCTGCCACAAATGCCTTAAGCCCTCTTTTCACAAGTTCACTCCGTATAAAGTTCTGATCATCGGCAAGGTCTGCTGCACGGGTAAGATCGTCCTTTTTGTATGAACCGGCAAATAAAGCCTTTTCCACACATCCCGGCAGATAATCAAAGAGTATCTTTATCAGTTCATCCGACATAACGGTCCTGCCCCTGGCGGGAAAGCCAACCCTGAATCGCACGATAAGACTGCCGTCATTTTCATTCACCTGTACTGCGGATCTTTCAAGTATCTCCTGTGACGGCTTACTTACACTCATGAGACCGCTTTTCCCCGAGCCTCTTGCCTTAAAAGTATATTCCCCCATTACATCGTAAAATTTCCTGAGGATCAGATCCTGCAGGCTCAGGCGTCTGTGCTTTTCATCATATAAATGCCTGTCAAACCCTGCAACAGAGCCCTTCACATGAACGGAAAGCTTAGAAGGAGATGCAAAGGGGTCCCCCTGTACATGGTCTATACTCAGTATGTATTTACCGAAATCATATTTTCCTTTCGTATCTTTGTAAGCAGGATACCCTCTGTGGTCGATCCTGTATAGAATATCTTTTAGATCCGAACCCTTCATTTGATAATCCTCCTTAATTAATAAATCCGCCATCAGATACAAGCACCTGTCCCGTGATGAACGATGCCTCATCCGATGCGAGAAATGCGATGGCATTTGCTATGTCTTCAGGTGTACCGAGTCTTGAAAGAGGTGTCTGATCCGCAAGCTCATTTAATACATCTTTTCCCAAGACCTGTACCATATCCGTGTCTATAACACCCGGTGCCACACAATTGACCCTTATGTTACTGGGGGCAAGTTCCATGGCAAGGGATCTGGTAAGACCTATAAGCGCATGCTTGGTACAGGAATATGTCACCTCACAACTTGCTCCGTGCAGACCCCATATGGATGAAACATTTATGATGCATCCGGACTTT
>CACWUI010000023.1 GCA_902764045.1 uncultured Lachnospiraceae bacterium | reverse complement strand
ATATTTTTATCATCTCGTCAACGTCAATATCATTAACACTGTTTACCCGTTTGCCTTTTTCATCCTCCACATATCCGTAGCCTCTGGATAATGAATTCAGGGGTGACAATGCGGAAAGTTTTCCCGCAAAACCTGAAATCCTCTGTTTTTCCACGGACAGCTTTTGATCGATAAGCATCTTAAGTTTGTTTGCGTTGTGGACGTTTTCGGAAGCATAAGCGCTTAACTTTATTTTTAATAAGCGGTTTAACAACTCCTTAAGGTTTAACGCACGTTTTTTTTGTATCTCAAGTCTGCTTTCGGGGCTTCCTGCTTTCAGCTTCAGTCTGTAGTTTTCGGTCCTGTTTTTAAGGTCTTCCAGTTTTCTTTCAAGGATCCGGTTTACCTCGTCCCTGTAGCCCTGTATCCTGTCCTGTATATAACTCCACTCGCATACGGCGATCCTTGCGGCATCGGAAGGCGTCGCAGCACGCACATCCGCTATCAGGTCGGTGAGTGTGTCGTCCGTCTCATGCCCCACCGCCGACACTATGGGTGTCTTTGCCATAAACACTGCCTCAGCGGTGATCTGCTCGTTAAATGCCCACAGATCCTCGATGGAACCGCCGCCCCTGCCGATGATGATCACGTCCAGCCCAAGGGCATCAAGGGCTTTTATACCTTTAACAATATCCGGTGCCGCTCCCTCTCCCTGAACCAGCGCGGGATACAAAAACAACTCCACATAAGGATTTCTGTCTTTACTGATATGGATAATGTCCTGAATGGCTGCTCCGGTCCTTGCGGTAACTATACCTATCCTTCTTGAAAACTCAGGTATGGGCTTTTTGTACCTGGCAGAAAAATAACCCATGGCGGCAAATTCTTCTTTAAGCTTTGCCAGACGCAGATGAAGATCTCCCAGACCGTCACGTTTGATCTCAAGGGCATTTATCTGGTAATAACCGCCCACGTCATAGACCGATACACTTCCCGTAACTATTACTTTTAATCCGTCCTCAAGGACAAAATCAGGTCTCGGTCTTGTTTTCCACAACACGGCCTTTATATTTGATCTCTCGTCCTTTAAGGTAAAATAAATATGTCCGTTGTCATGATGCTTGCAGTTTGATATCTCGCCCTTAACGCTTATATTGTTTAATGCAAAATCTCCGGCAATGAGATTTTTGATACGGAGATTTACTTCAGATACTGAATATTCCTTCAAATGTATTCCCCCGTCTTATGCTTTGACAGATGCAAGGATCCCGTTGATAAAGGCAGGTGCCGTAGCCTCCCCGTAGATCTTGGTAAGCTCAATAGCCTCGTTGATAGCCACATTATCCGGTATATCGTCATCAAAAAGGATCTCATAAACCGCCACCCTGAGGATGGCGAGCTCGGCTTTCCCCAGCCTTGAAACGGACCAGCCCTTTGCGTGCTTGTTTATTACGGCATCGATCTCAGGAAGCTTTCCGGATATGCTTTGCGACTTTTCAATAATATACTCCCTGTCCTGATCATTTATCATTACCGGGCAGTCTTCTTCGTCCGTCAGATTGTCAAGATAAAGAGCAGCTCTTTGGGACGCATCTGCATCTCCTGAAAATTCCATACCGAATATTATTTTAAAAATATGTTCCCTTACGGCAGTTCTTGAAATCGGATTCATTTTTTACTCATTCTCCACCGCCACACCGGCGATCTTTACATTTACGCTTTTTACCTTAAGGCCTGTCATGGTCTCAATGGCAGACTTTACCTTTTCCTGCACCTTTTCGGAAACCTCGGGTATCTCGTATCCGTCAAGGATGTTTATGGAAAGATCCACGTCAATGGTCTTTTCTCCCACATGGAGTTTTACTCCCTTAGAGAGCTTTCCGGCTCCCAGATGACTTACAAGCTCATTGGTAACATTACCCGCCATGGACTCAACGCCCTTGATCTCGGTAGCCGCAAGTGCCGCTATCACGATAACGACTTCCTCTGAGATACGGACTTCGCCTATGTTTACATTCTCCCGTATGGGATAATTAATCTGTTTTGCTGCGCTCATACAAACCTCCTGCATATTAAAACATCTGCCTCAGATCATAATTAATCTTGATTATATCATATTTTGATTTTACAAAACATACAGATTACTGTAAAATGCAATCAATAATCGCTATGGGAGGCTTGAAAATGGCATTTTCACTTAAATTCTCACAGATAAAAGAGCTTCTTTTAAGGCACGGACTTCTTGAAAGCACCAATATATCAGACGACGGCACCATAGACTTTATCACGTACGACTCGCGTGAATGCTCGGATGGTGCCCTTTTTGTGTGTAAAGGAGTACATTTTAAAGAAGAATATTTCCAAGACGCCCGGAATTTGGGCTTTGCCTGCTATATGTCCGAAGTGGTCTATGATGAGGATCTGCCCTTTTTTAAGGTAAATGACGTAAAAAAGGCTCTGTCTTTGGTATCAATAGCGTACTATCAGCGTCCCTCGGATTCCTTCAAACTTACGGGTATCACGGGGACTGCGGGAAAGACCACCACTGCTTACATGATACATTCCATCATGAATGCGGAGGCCGGAATGGAGACGGGACTTATTTCCACCAATGAAACCTATTGCGGCGGGGATCACCTGGAAGCTGAAAACACAACTCCCGAGTCTTTGAAGCTTCAGGCTCTTTTTGCCGAAGCAAGGGAAAATAAGCTGCCCTATGTTACCATGGAGGTGTCCTCCCAGGCTTACAGCGTTGACAGAGTCTATGACCAGACCTTTGATGTGGGGATATTTATGAATATAGACAAGGACCATATCGGCGGTCCCGAGCACCCTTCTTATGAACATTACCGTGCATGTAAGCTGGAATTCATCAAAAACAGCCGTATCGTGCCGGTTTATGCCCGTACTAAGGAAATGGACATGATCATTGATACCGCACAGGGAGCCGACTGCCGGCTTGTTCTTTTTGATGTATATAACGACAATCTCACATTGAAAGCGGATAATGAGATAAATGCCCTTGAAACACCTGATATAGAAACCCTTGAGAAACGTCTGGGAAGAAGCATTGACTTTTGCTATATCGACGGGGTTAAAAGCCTTGAAACGGGAGGATATTCCTTTGTTTTTCACGGCGCCGACGGCAAGACCCTTGATCTTTCCTGTGATATGACCGGATATTTTAATATCATAAACGCCTGTGCCGCCGTTTGTGCCGCCGTATATCTGGATGTCTCTGACGAGGCTGTACGCAGGGGATTAAGCCACGTTTATGTTCCCGGCAGGATGAATATCTATAACAAAGACAACACGGTGATAATAGTTGATTATGCTCATAACAGGCTTACTCTCCTAGAGTTTTTAAAGGCGTGCAAAAGTGACTATCCCGGCTACAGACTGAGCGTGGTCATCGGTGCTGCCGGCAAGAATCATCTCCGTCGTGATGATATCGCCGGGCTGTGCGGGAAATATGCGGATCACATTTATCTTACCAATGAGGATCCTGATTTTGAAGATCCTTTGGAAATATGTAAAGACATAGCATCCCGGATCCCGGAAGGAGGCGCACCTTACGAGATGATCACAGACAGACCGGAGGCTATAAAAAAAGCCGTAAACGACTGTCTGGCACGGGATGATAAAAACATAGTAGCGATCCTGGGAAAAGGATCCGAGCGTTTCATCAAACTGCAGGGTAAGCATGTACCTTGTGAATCTGATTCCGATGTGGTTGAGGGGCTGTTGTGATTAATCTGTGCTATAATCTGTGCCAGACAAGGGAGATGATATTTAATGAATTACTGCGAATTGAAATTGAACGACGTAGCCAACGGTCCCGGAGTCCGGGTATCCCTTTTTGTAAGCGGCTGTACGCACCGTTGCAAAGGCTGCTTTAATGAGATCTCCTGGGACTTTAACGCCGGAGAACCCTTCACGGATGAAACCAAAGAGACCATACTGGAAGCTTTGGCACCCGCTTATATAACCGGACTTACTCTTTTAGGGGGCGAACCCTACGAACATGTCAACCAGCAGGGGCTGCTGCCTCTTCTTAAAGAGGTAAAAGAAAAATACCCTAAGAAAAACATCTGGTGCTTTACCGGGTACCTTTTTGATAAAGATATCCTGGGCGATATGTATGATAAATACCCTGAAACAAAAGAAATGACCGAACTGATCGACGTGATCGTTGACGGGGAATTCATTGGAGAAAAAAAGAACCTTATGCTGAAATTCAAAGGCTCCGAAAACCAGAGGACCATAGATGTGCCGGCTTCCCTTAAAGCCGGTGAAGTTATCATAAAGGAAGGATACTGATATGCCTGAAAAAATAACCGTAAATTTCAAAAAGCTTGATGAAAATGCCATGGCACCTGCTTACGCTACAGAATTTGCCGCAGGCGCCGATCTTTACTGTGCAGACGAGGCAGTAACCGTCGAACCCGGTAAGACCGTCATGGTCCATACGGGTCTTGCCATGGAGATCCCCACGGGGCTTGTGGGACTGATCTATGCAAGAAGCGGCCTTGCCTGCAAAAAGGGACTGGCGCCTGCCAATAAGGTGGGGGTCATCGACTCCGACTACAGAGGCGAGATCATGGTAGCACTTCACAACCATGGTGAAGAGATCGTTTCCTTTGAGCGGGGAGAGCGTATTGCCCAGATCGTATTTGCCCCCTATTTCTTTGCAGAGTTCAACCAGCAGGATGAACTGGAGGACACATCAAGAGGCGAAGGCGGTTTCGGATCCACAGGAACAAAATAAACGATGCCCCCTGTTTTCCTGCAGGGGGGCGTTGCTTATCACAAAGGCAGATCACCGGGTTTAAATATACCGTTTTCCGTAATGATCCCGGTTATCAGATCCGCCTCCGTTACATCAAAGGCCGGATTATAAACTTTTATTCCTTTAGGTGACATGGGGTGTTTATACCACATATCCGTCACCTCTGACCCGTCCCTTTGCTCGATGACTATGTCCTTCCCCGTAGGCGTGGACATGTCTATGGTGGATGTGGGTGCACACACATAAAAAGGGATATTATTCCTTTTAGCGGCAAGGGCCAGCATGGAGGTCCCTATTTTATTTGCCGCATCACCGTTTGCCGCAACCCTGTCGCAGCCCACAAATGCGGCTTTAATACCGCCCGTCTTCATAAGTGATGCCGACATATTATCACAGAGCAGTGTCACGTCCATGCCGGAGGACGCAAGTTCAAAAGCAGTAAGCCTTGCCCCCTGAAGCAGAGGCCTTGTCTCATCACAATATATCTTAAGGTCGTAACCTCTCTCCTGACCCAGATACATAACCGACGTGGCCGTTCCGTAACGCACCGTGGCAAGCTTTCCCGCATTACAGTGTGTGATAAGCCCGTCACCTTTTTTCACAAGTGTAAGTGCGTATTCTCCGATTTTTTTGCACACTTCTATGTCTTCGTTATAAATATCGAGAGCCTCATTTTTCATAAGCTCTACCAGTTCTTTTATCATGTCACAATTGCAGTTTTTATTATTTTGCGCAAAATCCGTCGCAACATTCTCCACACGATTCAGCGCCCAGGAAAGATTTACCGCAGTGGGTCTTGAGGAATTCAGATAATCCTTTGCTTCCCTCAGTTTTTCAAAAAAAAGATCCCTTGTGACATGATCGGGAGAGTCACAGATCATCTCCCCTGCTATCTCCCTTGCGGCCAGATAAAGAGCAAAGCCTGCGGTAATGCCGATGGCGGGAGCCCCCCTTACCTGCAAAAGGTTTATGGCATGCCATATATCATGCTGATCCGAAAGGGATAATACCTCAATCTTCTCGGGAAGCAGTGTCTGGTCAATGATCTCTATGGCATCCCCCGCATCATTTAATCTGACCGTGTCAATTTCATTTAAGTTCGTGTCCATCTTATTCTCCCATACTGTTTACGGTGGCGGTCACAAGCGAAATATAGTCGCTTCCGTTGTTAAAATCATCTGGATTTAAAATCAATCTCTTGGCAACGGTAAGCAGTGTCTTTTCAGCATGCAGTCTTTTTTTCTCATCCTCTATCATGGTAATATCTTTTACCTTTGCCATCCCCACGATACGCCTGATAAGCTCAAGCCCGGTGACCCCTGCTGTCTGCATAAGGATCTTTTTTAAATAGTATTCTTTAAGGCCCTGTACCTTTGCCATGGGATCCCGTACATTTTCATCGTAAACCACGTCGTATTTTTGTATAAACAGATCCACAATATCCTGCACACAGGATAAGGTCCAGTCTGTAAATTTTTTTCTTTCCCCGGCATCCTCAATAGATTCCAGTCCGTTAAAATGAGCAAAAAGCATATTTGCTATAACGTTTCCCGTGTCATATCCTGCGGGTCCGTAAAAGGCAAACTCCGGGTCAAAAACGTATATATGGTCTTTGTTTATAAAGATCGATCCCGTGTGCAGATCACCATGGATAAGGCTCTGGGCGTCTGTTAAAAAGTCCAGTTTTAATTTGGCAGCCGCCAGGTGAAGATCCTTATCGCCGTATATTTCTTTTTGAACAAACTCCATGTTGGGCTCAAAGACTATATTCCTGTCTTTATCGTTGATGAAAGGCTCCGTATAGACAAGATCATGAGTGATCTCGCAAAGATCGGGATTCACAAACTCTGCCGTAAGCTTTTCCTTATCCTTGTGATCCATACATATATCACTTGTAAGCAAAAGGGTTTTTACAAGAAAATCGGTGATCTGCTCCGCAAACTTCGGATAGATCTCATGGGATATAAGCGCAGTTCTCATCATGGTGTGACCGGTCATATCCTCCATAAGAATGGCGCACATCACCGGATCATAAGAGTAAACCTTCGGAACAAGACCTGGGGCATATTCGTTTTGTATTCCAAGGATCCTAGCCTCGATACGCCCTCTGTCCGTGGATACGTGCATCTCCTTTGAAATGCGCAGCTCTTCCCCGGCCTGCTTTACAATGATGGTCTTCCCCGACACCTCATCCTTTACCCTGAACACATAATTCAGATTTCCGTCACCTATCTCTTTGCACGAAAGCTCAGCACCATCGTCAAAAAATCCCGGCAATTTAAATGTAACGTAAGACACCACATCTCCTTCCGTCATCAAAAAATATCTTTCAAAACGATCCATAGCTGTATCCTCTAAAACTTATTTCAAAAACGTTGAACTCGAGTTTCTTCTGGCTTTGTAAAAATCAAGAAGCGCTTCTTTTTCAACGGCAGCAAGGGGATTATCGGGACCTAAAGTCTCAGAAAGAATGGTGATCTTCGCAAGTTTCTCCACCGCCTCCGCTCTGTTAAAGGCGTCGCTCACGCTCTTTCCGCACGCCACAAGACCGTGATTGGCAAGAAGCAAAACATCTTTGTCACGATCCACAAAAAATTTCTTAAAATCCTTAAAAACATCATCCGTTCCGGGGCGTCCGTAGGGACAAACGGGAATATCCCCGCCATAATACATGAAGCTTTCCGCCATATCATTTGCCAGCGGTCTTCCCACAAGGGCAAATGCCGTGGCATAGGCGCTGTGGTTGTGTAGTACACATTTAAGGTCGGGACGCAGTCTGTATATTTCAAGGTGCATGCCCAACTCTGATGAAGGCTTAAACTCCGATTCCGTAAGCACCCTGCCTTCCATATCCACTTCTAAGATCATGTCAGGTGTTATCTTTTCCTTGTCCTGCTGCGTCGGTGTAATAAGAACCGTGCCATCCTCCTCATACAATGCGGAAAGATTTCCCTCAAAGGTATTCAGCATTCCCAGCTCATATTGTTTTTTAAAATAATAGACTATCTCTTCTTTTAATTCATCTTTATTCATAATAAAACCTCGTAAAATGCCTGTTTTGGGTAATTATATCACATGGTTTAGATTTAAGAATACTTTATAAGTTTTTTATTCATAATTTGTTAATAAATAAAAGACTACTTTTAGGATTTCTCCATAATTACGACACATATTTATTGTATTATAACAGTGTCGGAGAGGTTATCCGACGATCAACGACAAACAACAAAAACTTAAACAATCAAACAAACGCGAAAAAAGCCCGCGTGCGTGTGTTGCGGGCTGCCAAAACTTTCAAAATTTTTTCTCTCTATAATATACTTGGGTGATGAGAGTTTTGTTGTTTAGAAGCGCTGCCGCATATAGCGGCAGTTTTTTTTGTAAAAGATACACAAAGCAATGGGGACAGTTCTCAGTCTCCCTAAAGGGAGACAGAAAACCGTCCCCATGGCTGTTTTATTTATAAATACTGAATTCGAATTCTACTTCATCCCCAACCGGTTTAAAGTCATTATCCTTAGGAGCGCTTATCTCAAGTGTCAGATTTTTTATATCCTCAGCCTTTGTATTTTTAAATACATATACGTTGCTGCCCTCTTTTTCCTGGCTGGAAACAAAGTGACCGTCTATATAAGTCCCCACCATGGAATTGGGCTCGGCTGTTCCGCCCTGCTCCGTCGTCAGTTTTGCCCGGCTTATATAACAGTTGACCGACTCGTATCCCGTGTTTTTTGCAGACAGGTTCAACGTAAGGAGCGCCGCCTCCTGCCCCTCCTCAATGCCGTAGGTCCTTGCGGCAACTTCGGTAGATGCTGATATTTTCTCAAGTCTTATGGATTTAATGGTGTACTCAAAAGTTCCGCTTTCATCGGATACATTAAAATCATTATCCACATAGACCACGGTTTTTCTGAGTCCCCCTTCATCCGTAACGTGCCCGGGTTCATCATTTCCGGCCGTGGTTGTCTCCTGCTGTTTTGCGGAAGTGGTGCCATCCGTATTATCTCCTCCCCCGAAGCATCCTCCCAAAAAAGGCACTCCCAGAACCGCCACTGCCGTCAGTGCCGCAAGCTTCTTGTTCATGTTAAATCCTCCAAATAGTTTTCTTTTTGAGATCAAGTTTTTGATCTGTAATAAAGGGCATTCGCGTCTACATTTCTGCAATGACGTACAGGCACCCAGTTGAAGTTGTTTTTCTTTATCATGCAGACAATATTTATGGGAATCCATGTCATCATGAAAACCGCAAACAAAAGAATACCGACCACACTGCCTTTAAGGTCCTGCTTATACCATCCCACGGTAAACACACACACTATCAGCGAGAGAAAATATCCTCCCACAAACCCTAAAGATGTTGTAAGCAGAGCACTGTTTAAAAACGATTCGTCCGCCAGGTGAAATCCGTAAGTAAATGCAAGTAAAATAACCGGAAGTAATGCAAACACCTGCATATATGGTGATATCATAAAAAATATCTTATCCAGACTGCTGAAATCCTTCTCTCTTACGAATCTCTTAAAAAGCCGTCCGGAATAGATCCCCGTACACTGCATGATGCCCTTTGACCAGCGCATTCTCTGATACCAGGCGGCCTTAAACTCAGTAGGCTGCTCATCATATGTAATGGCATCATCACAATAAACCACCCTGTGACCTTTAAGGATACACATTATGGAAAGCTCAATATCCTCGGTAATAGACAAAGGTGCAAAGCCGTCCCTTACAAGGTCCTCAGATACCATAAATCCCGTTCCGTTTATGGTGGCGGAAGCTTTTATGTGGGTCCTGGCTTTGTTGAAAAAGAAATTCTGAAGGTTGTAAAACAGGGAATAACCGGCGCTTATCCAGTTATCATTCATATTCTTGGAGTCTTTTCTTCCCTGGGCAACCTTATATCCGCTCTGATATATGTTGTTCATTTTTTTAAGAAAATCGGGATGAACCACATTATCCGCATCAAAAACAATAAAGGCGTCAAAACCTCTTCCCGATAATCTCTCAAAAGCCTCTTTTAACACATCTCCCTTTGAAGAAACCCTGCTGCCCATATACATGAGCTCGGAGCCTTTTTCGGATGCGATCTCGGGCGTATCATCGTCGCAATTATTGATCAATGTAATAATTTTAAATAATTCACGGGGATAATCCGCTTTAGTCAGACTCTCTATAAGATTTCCTATAACCTCTCCCTCATTCCGTGCGGGAATAAGCACCGCAAAACGACTGAGGGGCTTGTACTCATGAATGACGGTTCTGTTTTTCAAAAAAGCAAACAATCCCGTAACGGAAGCGTATAAGCCGTAAATTATAACTGTTAATGCAAGAATAAAGATCAAAACAACCATTTTTATGCCTCCGCGGCAAGTTCTTCTTCTATCTGCTGAAGAGTGCCGAATATTTCCTCATCAGCCGTAAGATCATATACTATACGGAAAAAATAATGTGCAACATCTTTTCTTCCGTCATTTAACGCCCTGTGTCCGTACGCCGCCGCAATACCTACTATCTCGTTATCGGGACCAACCGGAATACCATGCTCTTTTGCGGCCTCACGAAAATCATCAATAGAGGGCACGCCTGCATTTCCTTCGGATTTTTCCTGAATGTAGGAGATCTCCTTTTTGGCATCTTCATTTTTACTGTTGTAATGAAGACTCATAAGGTAGCATCCCATAGCTTCCTTCCACATCTCTTTCTCAACGTAATAATATCCGAGATTACCGTAAAGCCCCGACAGATCATCTGCCTCATATACATCAGGAAAGATCTTAACAGTTTCTTCAAAAAACTGTTCCATGTCTCCCTCTGCCCGAAAGGTTTCCGCATATTCTTTTTTTATGGCGGCACTTACCGGGTTATACTCTTTTGCGATATCAAAAGCCTCTCTTGCTTTGTAGCTTTCTCCCATACCCAACAGGATCTTTCCGTAACTTGTATAAAGAGATGCCACCGGCTCTTTTGCCTGTACAGGCGCTTTGCTGCCGGGGTTCCTGTGCAGATAAATGATCTGCTCAATGGGACCTGCAAATTCGAAACATTCCCCTTTTATATAATCACCGGAGTCTTCAACCGTTTTAATCGTATTTTCAAGCAGGATCTGTGCCTCGTTGTATCTGCCGCCTGACACAAGTCCCCTTGCCCCCTCCAGTTTTTTTTCTATTCCTATTTCAGCGTCTGCCTGATCCATCAGTATTGACCTTCTTTCTGTAAATAAGTACTAAATTATATAATAGCACTATGGGAATTATTATTAAATACCCGTAAAAACTTTTTTCTTCTCCCGTATCAGCGGATCTTATCCTTTTACCCTTTGATTCCGATCCTTTTTTTTCTTCCGGCACTGTTTTTTCAGTCTCTTTTTCTTCTGAAGTGGTGGTTTCCGGTGGTTTTTCTTTGTAGTCCAGTTTAAAAGAGTTGTTTTTTCCCGTATTAAAATCTATGAGAAAAAAACCTGTATAGGTTCCGTCTGCCTGAGCAGAAGAAGGGTCGGTAAAGGGCGTAACCTCCATCCCTTCCCTGAATATGCTGTCATAAACAGAACTGTAATCATGATTCAACACCTGCAGCAAAGAGGTCTCATAGTGATCATTATTCTTTAAAAAATAACCGCCTGACATTTCCGCATCCACCTTGAAAATACGAAAACCTTCCGGAAAAGTGCCCCCGATCAGATCTGCCATATCATTTTCCGCACTGACATACTCCACCAAAAGATACTTATTGTAAGGACCTTCTGCCTTGGGGTTTGAAAGCACAGCCAGCTTTTTCCCCTGGCACTTCAGAGAATCAACGGTGGTAAGACTTATGGCGCTTCCCGCATCATTCTTATCAAGATAAATAACATTCTCATCGGTAAGCCACCCTAAGATCCATTTGGAAAATCCGCAATGGTCTCCGCTGTTGTCGTACATCATATCGCTGGTACCGAAAAGAGCTTCCCCTATAACCCTGCTGTAATAATCGGACAATCCGAGCAAATGCCCCGTCTCGTGCATGAGCGTGCTTTTTTCATCAGTCCCCAGCATTACAAAGTGTGTAAGCTTCATGCCATTTAATGAGATATTGTAGTCTGCACAACTTTTGCAGTGAGGTGAAAATGTTTTACATGTGGGAGGTCCCGGTTTTTCACTGTAAAAAATATATACCGCGTCTGCCACACCGTCATTGTTGCTGTCATATTCAGACAGATCAACCTCATCCTTTATCCCATCAAGGATCTCCCGCATAAGCTCGATCTCTTTTTCTCCGAACTCTTTTTCTTCATAATAGTCACGTGTATTTTCCGAAGTAAAATCCACTATATCACCCAGGGTAATGTTTAACTTGCCGTATGAGGATCTTTCATAATATGCCGAAAGGCTCTCATAAGGATACTGGGAAGCTGACTCCGGGTCTGTCCCTGAAAATCTGTCCGTGATCTGATCTTTGGTCAGGCAAAACTCCGAAGCCTTTAAAACCGTATTTCCTTCTTCATCCTCTTCTTCCGTATATAATGGATAATCCTTAAAGCCCACTCTTATGGCAAGGGCTTTTACATTGCCGGTAGCAGGCATACTGTGTCTGCCCTTTGCAGGAGACACATCCGCCTTTACGATGGCAGGCAAAAAGAACACCGCAGCAACGGTAAATAACATTATTAAAAAAAGAGTAAAAACCCTTCTTATCATCTCTCTCACAATAACCTTCCGAAAAAAAATTCACACCGTCCCATTCTATCCTATTTTTGTAAAATTTAAAAGATTTTTTTGCCTGAAGTGCTATAATATTTTTATTATGAAAAACGATATTTTTTCTAAAAAACAGATAATATGCCCCGCCGGTATGAGGATATCGGATTATATGACCAAGATCGGCATGAAAGCCCCCTTCCCCTGCGGCGGTCAGGGTACTTGCGGACACTGCAAGATCAGGGTTTATGCAGGTGAATTGCCGATAACAGACACCGACAAAGCATTTCTTTCCCGGCGTGAGCTTGATAACAATATCAGGCTGGCCTGCAGA
>CACWUI010000022.1 GCA_902764045.1 uncultured Lachnospiraceae bacterium | reverse complement strand
AGACGGACCATTCAACTCGACGGCTGCTTATGGTAAGGTATCTAACCCTGCAAAAGTTGATACTGAAAATGCCAAGAAGCTTCTTGAGGCAGACGGTTACACCTTAAACGGAAACGGCATTTATGAGAAGGACGGCAAGGAACTTAACCTTGATGTAAGATATTACGAAGCAAGAGAGCTTGACAAGGTTGCAACGCTTATGCAGGAGCAGCTTAAAGCAGTAGGTATCAATTGTACTCTTAAGGCAGAAGAGGATACTGAAGGGTATGTTACCACAGGTGATTATGATGTAGCACTTTACTGCATGATCACAGATAAGTTCGGAGATCCTTACTACTTCATCAACAACACTCTTGCGGATGGCGGATATTACAATGCCGGCGGATTCAAGAATGAGGAGTGCCAGAAGCTTATCGACCAGCTTAAGTCAGAAGAGGATGTTGCTAAGAGAGCAGATCTTGCAAACCAGATCATCCAGATCGCTGTAGATGATGCTTATATGGGATATGTAGGACTCTTCAATAAGACAACGGTTGCTAAACCGGATGTTAAGGGTATTTCAGCAAAAAATCCTTATGACTTCTACGGTGTATATTACAACACATCATTCTGATTCGATATTTAGGTTACAAAGAGAGGATATTTAAAAAATATGGGCAAATTCATAGGGAAGAGATTATTGCAATTGGTATTTGTTCTTTTTGCTGTAAGCTTTATGACATTTGCCCTTATGTATATAGCACCGGGAGACCCTGCAGAGAGAAAGCTCACTGCCCAGGGTGAAGCAATAGACCCGGAAGTGTTAGAAGCGGAACGCGAAAAGATGGGCTTAAACCAGCCCTTCGTGGTCCGCTATTTTTCGTGGCTTGGAGGAGTGTGCACCGGGAACCTGGGAAACTCTTATGTAGACAATCGTCCGGTCATAACCAAGCTGGCAGAAGGAATGACATATACCGTTCCGCTTGCATTGTCGGCCCTGGCAGTCGCTTTGGCCATAAGCCTGCCCTTGGGTATTCTTTCGGCAGTTTACAGAAATTCGGTTCTGGATGTAATAGTACAGATCTTTTCTTTTATCGGAAATGCTCTGCCCAATTTTCTTATAGCGGTGCTGCTTATCTTTTTCTTCTGTATCCAGAACAGCGTACTGCCGGTCATCGCCAACAATTCCTTTATCGGTCTTATACTGCCGACGCTGTCTCTTGCCATACCCATGTGCGGAAGATTTATAAAGCAGTTCAGGGGTGAGGTCATAGAGCAGCTGGAAAAGACTTATATAACCGGACTTAGAGTACGAGGAGTAAAAGAGAAAAAGATCATCTTCGGGAATGTCCTTCACAATTCCTCCGCAGCTATCATCACCATAACCGGTCTTGCAATAGGTACCCTAATGGGAGGAAGTGTGGTCATAGAGAGCATATTCCGCTGGCCGGGAGTAGGCAAGCTGGTGATGGATGCCATCACGGCAAGAGATTATCCGGTGATCCAGGGATTTGTTCTTGTTATGGCGGTCATTTATGTCCTTATCAACCTTGCTACAGATATCTTATACAGAGTTATAGATCCGAGAATTGATTACGAGAAGTGAATGTAAGATGAAAAGTTTTAAGAGAAAGACAAAAGCTAAAAAATTAAGTTATAAAGCTGTTAAGATAAGGCTTATCATCTTTTCGGCTCTTGTAGCTGCGCTTATCGTGATCAGTATCATTGCGCCTATTATCGAACCCAATGATCCTTATGCCACCAGCTCGGCAAATATGAGACAGGGTCCCGGAGGGCAGTTCCCCTTTGGAACGGACAGCCTGGGACGCTGTGTGTTTTCCCGTGTTCTGGCAGGTGCTTTTACATCCATTTTCTCAAGCATCTTCCTCGTGGGTGTTTCATTTGCCGCAGGGACGATCATAGGTATGTTCTGCGGATATTACGGTGGTATCGTGGATACTGTCATCATGCGTATCACTGATGCACTCCTTGCGTTCCCGCAGATGGTGCTGGCCATAGCGGTAGCAGGAGTATTGGGCGGTAATCTTACAAACGCATTGATAGCCATAGGTATCACAAGCTGGACTCTGTATGCGCGACTTGCCAGAGGTCAGACTTACAGTATGAAGAACGAGACATTTATAGCGGCCCTGAAGTTAAGCGGTGTAAGTAATATGAGGATAATGTTCCGTCATATCCTGCCCAATATCTTCAGACCGCTTATCGCTACGGCCTGTACTCAGATAGGAACCACCATGATCTATATATCAGGTCTTTCCTTTTTGGGACTGGGGGTAATACCTCCTGCAGCAGAGTGGGGATCCATGATAAACGAAGCCAGGGGGTATTTCCAGCTTACTCCATGGGCGGTAATAGGTCCTTCCATAGCGATGCTTATTACCATACTGATCTTCAACTTTTTTGGAGATGCTGTACGGGATATGACGGAGGTGCGTGGCAATGGCAGATGAGATACTCCGTGTAGAAGACTTAAGTGTATCCTACGGAAAAGGAAATATGATCTCAGGGGTGAATTTCACCGTTACCAAGGGAGAGATAGTATGCTTTCTGGGTGAGAGCGGATGCGGAAAGTCTACTCTTCTGAAGGCTATAATGAACATTCCCGAGCTTGAAACGGTGATAACAAAAGGAAAGATCATATTTGAAGGAAAAGATATAACTTCTTATTCGGACAAAGAGATAAGGAGTATGGCAGGTAAGAACATAGGCATGGTGCTCCAGCATCTGGGGGGGGCTTTCAATCCGCTGCGTACATTTGAAGCCCAGTTTAAGGAGGCTCTTTACAGTCATGACATGGAATATGATTTCGAAAAAGTAAAGGAGACTTTTGCACAGCTCAATCTCCCTGATGCGGAAAGGATAATAAAGAGCCGTCCGTACGAGATGAGTGGCGGGATGATCCAGCGTATAGCGATTGCAATGACTATGATTCTTGGTCCTGAGCTTCTTTTATGTGATGAGCCTACATCTGCATTAGATGTTACTACACAAAAAATGGCAATGGAGCAGCTTATGAATATTCGTGAGCTGTTAAATACCACCATTCTTTTAGTTACACATAATCCCGGCATTCCGTCTATGATGGCGGATAAGGTGGGAGTTATGTACGCAGGTCATCTTGTGGAGTATGGAAAGACTCATCAGGTACTTCATTCCCCTGCACATCCTTATACAAAGGCGCTTATAGGAGCGATTCCTACGTTTGACTTTAAGCTGCCTAAGGGCCTTGAGGGGCAACCGCCTTTGAACGGAGCAGATATGGAAAAATGTGCATTTTCAGAGAGGTGTCCGATCTGCAAGGAAGGACATTGTATCTGTGGCAATAATCCCTATACTCTCAAAGAGGTTTGCAAAGATCATTGTGCCACATGTTTTAAGAGAGACTAAAGTTTTATGGAAGAGACGATTCTTGAAGTAAAAAATGCGGTTCGCATATATAAAAAGCACGGAAAAGAGTTAAAAGCTCTTGATGATATCAGTCTTGTATTAAAGAAAGGTGAGTTTCTGGGGATCGTAGGGGAAAGCGGAAGTGGTAAGAGTACTATTTTGCGCCACATTGCCTGCCTTGATAAGCTCACATCAGGGAATCTTTTTTTTAAGGGGGAGGAGTATACCGGATCCAAGCCACAGCAGATGTGTAAAAAAATGCAGATGGTTTTTCAGGATCCGTTAGGTTCTTTTGATCCTCATTTGAAGATGACTAATATCTACAAAGAAATTTATCCGATCATGCCTGCGGAGGATAAATTGGCAAAGATTGAAGAACTTTTGGGGCAGATGGGGCTGGACAAAGAGCTTCTTGATAAAAGACCGAACCAGATAAGCGGAGGTCAGTGCCAGAGGATGGCTATTGTCAGAGCGCTTGCCATAGAGCCGGAGATCCTCCTTTGCGATGAAGCCACCAGTGCTCTGGATGTATCGGCCCAGGCTATAATCGTAGGTCATTTGTCCAAACTGAAGGAAAAAGTCATTTCCATGATATTTGTATCTCACGACCTCGCAATAACCAGCAGTCTTTGTGACCGTATAATGGTATTCAGAAAAGGAAAATGTGTAGAAGAGGGAGAAACCCGGAGATTGATAGAAGATCCAAAAGAAGAATATACAAAAGAATTACTATCTTCGGTTTTAAAAGTGTGATAAACGTATGTTAAAAAAACAAAATACCATAAATTTTACCGAAGGCAGATTTGAGAAAAAGATAATACGTTTCGTGATACCTTTGATGCTGGCGTATCTTTTTCAGCAGATGTACAACTCGGCAGATCTTATATTTTCGGGAAATTATATCGGCAAAGAAGCATCGGCTGCCATTGGGGCAAGTTCGATGCTTATTACTCTTGCAATAGGACTTTTCAAGGCATACGGTGCCCATGATTTTAAGGCTCAGGACAGACTCGGAAGGCTTGTCGTGCTTCTCTCAATATCGGTAGGAGGAGCGCTCACTGTCCTGGGTCTTATTTTTGCGCCTGTGGCACTAAGTCTTATGCAGACTCCCGATGATATTCTTGCTATGGCATCTTCATATATCCGTATTTATTTTCTAAGTATAATTCCCATGATGCTTTTTAATATGTCCGCAGGGGTGCTCAGAGCCGCAGGTAATTCCCGAAGTCCCATGATCTTCCAGACTATAGGAGGGGGTATAAATGTGATTTTGGACTGGCTCTTTATCACATCATGGCATGACGGGATACTAGGGGTGGCGGCGGCAAGTGTAATTGCTCAGACGTTTTCTGCTGTTGCGACTTATGTATATTATCTGAGGGATAAGAAAAAGCATTTTGATACCCATCGAGAAATGGGGGATATAAAGGAATGGAAAAAAGAAGATTATGACGTGCCCGCTTCCATGAAAGGAATGGTGCAGGCTATATTTGCTCTCGGGCTTCCCGTGGGGATTCAAAACATGATGATGACATTGTCTAATGTATTCGTTCAGGCAAATATCAATATCCTCGGGGTTGATGCCATTGCCGCTTTTACGGATTATTATAAGATAGAGCTGTTTCTGTATTATCCGATAATATCCTTCGGACAGGCGGTGCTGTTTATGGTGGGACAAAACTTAGGAGCCCAAAAGTATGACAGGATAAAGCTTGCGGTAAGAACCACTTTTAAAATATCCCTGCCTCTTGTGGCGATGATAGAAGTGGTGTTGTTTATATTCTGCGGATTTTTCTATGGGATGTTTTCGCCTCAGCAGGAGGTAATAGAACTTGGTGTACAGATGACGAGACTTACCACGCCCTTTTATCTTATATATGTTTTTCTTGAGATATTTTCAAATGCTTCAAGAAGTCTGGGTAAGACCAAAAGCGCCATGATAGTGGCTATCGTATCCTTTGCCGTGATCAGAGCGGGGATGCTTATTGTCTACAGGGCTGCAGGCATCCTGAACATCCTGAACGTGGCAGCGATATATCCCATTACCTGGGCGCTGGCGGCGGTTTTATATTTCATTATATGGAAGAAAGCATCTAAGAAGTTGGAGGAGAATACGGAATAAAGTTTTTGATCCTTTACGATGGCATTGCTTGAAAGCGGGCTGTTTAACCACCGTAAAACAGCAACCGCAAACTGGATAAGGCGTCCTGCAAAATTTACAAATCACGGAAATCGTCATAAACACGAAAAGAAGGAATAAAACTGCTTCGCAATATTCCTTCTTTTCGTATGACAATTTCCGCGATTTTAATTTTGCGAACACCTTATAAGGTTTGCTTATTGCTGCTTACGGTGGATTTTGCAGTCCGCATGTACAACCCTGAAGACATACCGGTGAACCTTGTAAAAGAATTTATTAAAAAACCTGCGGGCAGTTCCGGTAAAGGGAACTCTGCCGCAGGTTTTCTTTATGATATTTTGTAAGAAGTAATATAAGTATTAAGTATTAGGAAATTATAAATTAACCGAAGTATCTGTCAAGGAGTCCCTTGAAAGCCTTGCCGTGGCGGGCCTCGTCTCTTGCCATTTCATGAACAGTATCATGGATAGCGTCAAGCCCCTGCTCCTTTGCCATCTTGGCAAGTTCGGTCTTTCCGGCGGTGGCACCGTTCTCGGCAGCTACACGCATCTCAAGGTTTTTCTTGGTGGAGTCTGTAAGAACCTCGCCGAGGAGCTCTGCAAACTTGGCAGCGTGCTCAGCCTCTTCAAAAGCGGCTCTTCTCCAGTACTCACCGATCTCGGGATAGCCTTCTCTGTAAGCCACGCGGCTCATGGCAAGGTACATACCAACCTCTGAGCACTCGCCGTTGAAGTTCTCTCTGAGACCCTCGATGATCTTGGGATCAACATCCTTAGCGATACCTACAACGTGCTCGGCAGCCCATGCCATGTCTCCGTCATCCTGCTTCTTAAACTTGGAAGCAGGAGCCTGACAGACAGGACACTTTTCAGGGGGCTCATTTCCCTCATGTACATAACCGCAAACTTCACAAATCCATTTCATAGTCGTTATCTCCTTTCTGAGAAAAAAATAAGAGTGTTTACTTTGTCATTGTAACACCCCCAAAACAAAAAGTCAATAATGATAATCATTATTAAATTCTATAATATTATTTATTTTTTTTCTTTCCGCACTTATCACATATCCCGTAAAAAAAAGTAACGTGACCTGTGATCTCACCGTGCTCCATGTGCTTCCTTGCGCCGTCAAGTATCTTTTTTTCATAATCCTTATCGTCCATTTCGATGTCGGATATCATGCCGCACCCGGTACACTGGAAATGGTAGTGGGGCTTCAGATTACAATCAAAATGAACAGATCCGTCGTTGCAGGGAACGGTGATAGCTTCTCCCTTGTCCACAAGAAACGAAAGATTTCTGTAGACGGTTCCAAGACTTATCTTGGGATACTCTTTTACCACGTTGTTATAAACAACTTCTGCCGTAGGGTGGTCCTTCCTGGAATATAAAAACTCCTTGATGGCCTCCCGCTGTCTGGAAAATTTAACCGCAGCCATAATAATCACTCCCGAAAATAAAAACAATATCCATTATCAATATCCTTTATAATGATAAACCTTTTTTTAAAAAAAATCAAACGGAATCGATAATATCTACTATTTTCTGTATGGCGTTGTTCAGCGGGCTTTTTTCCATTTTAGCTATATAGGACTCTTTATTCAGATAAAGGTTATTTATGGCATGAAGGAAGGACCGTGGAGTAAGGTCTTCTTCCAAAAGAACTTCGGAATAACCGCTGTTTTTAAAGGATTCGGCATTCAGTATCTGGTCTCCCCTGCTGGCGCTTGCAGGAAGGGGGATAAGGAGATTAGGCTTGTGCAGTGTCAGTAACTCGAATATAGTGTTTGAACCGGCTCTTGAGATGACCATGTCCGCCATGGCAAGAAGATCCTTCATCTCATCATCTGCATATTCTACCTGTACATAGCCTTTGATATTGTCATACCTTTCGTCGTTTTTTCCGCGACCGGTAAGATGGACTACGTTAAAAGCCTTTAAAAGATCCGGCAGAATGCTCCATAAAGCCTCGTTTAAGTTCTTGGCTCCGGTGCTGCCTCCGGTAACAAGTATCACAGGCTTGTTGCTCCCTGTAAGCCCCGTGAAGCGGTGACCGATAGCCGCGCTTCCCGCCAGAAGCTCGGTCCTTATGGGGGTCCCGGTAAGAACAGCCTTTTCCTCTTTTACATACTTTATGGTCTCGGGAAATGTGCAGCAGATGACCGATGCGTGACGCATTGCGATCTTATTTGCAAGACCGGGTGTGATGTCGGACTCATGGATGATAACGGGGATCCCCAGATGTCCTGCTGCCACAACAACAGGGACGGAAACAAAGCCACCTTTGGAAAATACCACATCGGGCTTAAGTTTTCGCAATATTTTCTTGGCCTCGTTATATCCCTTGATCACACGAAAAGGATCGGTAATGTTCTTTGCGCTCATATAGCGTCTGAACTTACCTGATGAGATCTCATAGTATCTTATGTGCTGCTTTCTTATGAGTTCCTTTTCTATTCCATCCTTTGAGCCGATATAGGCTATAAGGTAATCTTCAAGCCGCAGTTCCGGCAGCAGGGCGATATTGGGCATCACATGTCCCGCTGTTCCGCCTCCGGTCATGACGATACGGCGTTTTCTCTGATCGTTCATAAAAAATTCCTCCGAATATGATGATTTTATCATGCTGATAATTGAAATAAAAGTACGGCTTTGATAAAATTGATAAAATAATGTTTTTACGGAGAAAAGGGTATGACAGGAATAATCGGAGCAATGCAGGAAGAGGTTCAGGAGCTGGTGGAAGCCATGGATGTGGAAAGCACCAAACTCAAAGCAGGAATGGAGTTTTTTTGTGGAAAGCTGGAGGGCTGTGAGGTGGTCATTGTGCGCTGTGGCATAGGTAAAGTAAATGCCGCCGTATGCACCCAGATCCTTATCGATGATTTCGGCGCGGACCGGATCATAAACACGGGTATCGCAGGTTCTCTTGATGCGGACATTGACATAACGGACGTGGTCGTTTCCGAGGATCTGCTTCATCATGACATGGACGCCACGGGCTTCGGTTATCCCAAGGGTCAGATACCCAGGATGGAGACCCTTTCCTTTAAGGCAGATGCAGGTATGGTAGAAAAAGCCTTAGAGGCCTGCAAAACAGCGGTGCCGGAAATAGGTATCCACAAAGGACGGATAGTCAGCGGTGACCAGTTTATTTCTGACCCGGAAAAAAAGAGATATATAATAGAATGCTTTAAAGGGAAATGTACGGAGATGGAGGGAGCAGCCATTGCCCAGACCGCATATCTGAACGGTGTTCCATTTGCTGTCATCAGAACCATTTCGGATAAGGCTGACGACAGCGCTTCCATGGATTATCCGGAATTTGAAAAAAAGGCCATAGCAAATTCCGTAAAGATAATAAAAGAGTTTTGCAGGATAACGACAGATAATTGATTTATAAGGTGAAAATATGTCTGATATTAAGATCGATCTTTCAAATACGGGAATAAGCGAAGAGGATCTGTGCACATTAAAGGAAAAGGCGCTTGAGGCCTCAAAGACCCTGACCGAAGGAACGGGGGCCGGCAGAGATTTTCTCGGCTGGGTGGATCTTCCCGTGGACTATGACAGGCAGGAGCAGGAAAAAATAAAAAAAAACTGCGGAAAAGATAAGGTCGGAGTCAGAAGTTCTTGTGGTCATAGGCATCGGGGGATCATACCTGGGAGCAAAGGCCGCGGTGGACTTCCTTGCCAGAGGAGCCAAAAGAGAAGCTCCGGAGATCCTGTTTGCGGGAAATTCTTTCAGTACAGACAGTATAACTGACACTATTGAAAAAATTGGTGACAGGGATTTCAGTGTAAATGTCATATCAAAGTCGGGAACTACTTTAGAGCCGGCCATTGCCTTCAGGGTATTCAGGGAACTGCTTGAGAAAAAATACGGCAAAGAGGCTGCAGCAAAAAGGATATACGCCACTACCGATAAGGAAAAGGGAGTGCTTAAGGAAATGGCGGACAGGTTCGGTTACGAGACCTTTACGGTGCCGGATGATATAGGCGGAAGATTTTCCGTGCTTTCCTCCGTGGGGCTTCTTCCCATTGCCGTAACAGGCGCGGATGTGGAGGAGGTTCTTAAAGGAGCGGCCGCCATGAGAGAGCGATGCAAAGGCGAAGGCTTTGATACCAATCCCGCCCTTCGCTTATGTCAGAAAAAGGCAAGGAGATCGAAATACTCTGCATTTTCAACCCTTCCATTCAGTCATTTTCCGGCTGGTGGAGACAACTTTTCGGAGAGTCGGAAGGAAAGGACGGCAAAGGCCTGTTTCCCGCCTGCGTGACATACTCCACGGATCTTCATTCTATAGGCCAGTATGTCCAGGAGGGTAAAAGGATAGTGTTTGAGACCGTGTTATACACGGAAAATTCCAACAACAACCTGATCATCAGTGAGGAGAAAGAGGACTTTGACCGGCTTAATTATTTATCCGGGAAGCCCCTTTCCCATGTAAACAGATGCGCGGCAAGAGGAACGGCCGGGGCACATCTTCAAGGCGGAACTCCCAATATCCTTATCAGCTACGGCAGGAAAAACGAGCATTGTCTGGGCGGGCTTTTTTACTTTTTTGAGTTTGCCTGCGGCGTAAGCGGATACATGATGGGAGTAAATCCCTTTGACCAGCCGGGGGTTGAGCAGTATAAGAAAAACATGTTCAGTTTGTTGGAGAAAAAATGAGAGTTGGAGTTTTTGATTCCGGCCTTGGCGGTCTGACCGTGCTTAACAGGGCGCTGGATATTTTGCCGGAGGAGAATTTTTTATATTATGCGGATGTGGATCACGTTCCCTACGGCGAAAAGACCAGGGAGCAGATAGTGGATTACGTGGACTCTGCCGTGGGCTATATGGTGGATGAAGGCTGTAAGGCCATAGTTATAGCCTGCAATACCGCCACCAGCGCAGGAGTGGATTTTTTAAGAAAAAAGTACGATTTTCTGCCTATCATCGGCATAGAGCCTGCGGTAAAGCCGGCGGTGCTGCATTTTTCCAAGGGTAAAAGGGTTCTTGTTATCGCTACACCCATTACCGTGCAGGGTGAGAAGCTTAAAAAACTCATAGAGACCTATGATAAGGACAATATTGTTGATAAGGCGGCATTATCCGAACTGGTAAACTTTGCGGAAAAAGGGATATTTGATACGGATATAATAGTTCCTTATCTGCATGATGCGCTTAAAGATTATAACCCTGAGGATTACGGGGTGTTGGTCCTGGGCTGTACACATTTTAACTTCTTTAAGGACAGTTTCAGGATAGTTATGCCGGATACAGAGATCATCGACGGCAGCACCGGGTCCGCGGCCTATCTGAAGACCCGTATGGAAGAGGAGGGGCTTCTTGCCACGAAGGCTGACTCTTCGCCCCATGAGGAAAAGGTGATATATGTAGAGTCCGGAAGAGTTGTCACGGATAAAAAAGAACTGGAAAAAATAGATAAGCTTTGCAAAAGATGGCGGGAGCTGAACTGATATGATCCACAGATTTCCGAAATATTATAAAGATTTTGTCTGTACGGCAGACAAATGCCGGGACAACTGCTGCCGTGGCAAATGGGATATTGAGATAGACGAGGACACTCTTGCGCGCTTCGAGGCTGCCCCTGAGGAAAAAAAGGAAAGGCTTTTGGAGAGGGTTCTTATAAAGGATGAGATCCCCGTTTTTAAAGTAAGGCGGGGCGGCTGCGAATGGCTTGATGAGAATGGTCTTTGCAGTCTTTATAAAGAATTTGGTGAAGAGTATCAGGCAAATGTCTGCAGGAAGTTCCCAAGGTTTTCGGAGTACTTCGGAAACTTGAAGGAGAGCGGGCTGGGGTTGTCCTGTGAGGAGGCTGTAAGGCTTATCTTTACCTGTGAGGATGATTCCGTAACTATTGAAGAGAGTACGGATGAAACGGAGTTTCAGGGATCCGAGTTTGATCAGGATGTGGCTGATGTTATTTTCCGAATGAGGGAGATACTTGTAAACATTACCCTGATACCTGATACCAACAACGACTCCCTGGTAAAGACCTTAAGCGAAGTCTGTGAGAGGTTTCAGGATATCCTTGATGATCTTTCGGAAGACGGGGAAAAGGAAAAAGCATTGGCATCGCTTGATGGTTTTGAGAAAGATCATTCATGGGAGAGTATAAACAGACTATCAGTAACGCCTGAAGAAGCGCTGGAACGGGCGGATGCGGTGTTTACGGCCTTTAGCGAGCTGCCGGATATAAGAAAAAGCTTTGAAGAGGTGCTGGAGAGCATTGGGAAAAGGCTTCAGGATGAAGGGCTTCGAAGCAGGGCAGGGGAGTTTTTAAAAGAGTTTGATCTGTACATGTATGATAACGGGCGCTATGATGATTACAAAAGGTTTATGCGCTATATCATATTCAGATATTTTGCAAAGGCGGTTTATGACAGGGATGTATTACTGAAGGGGAAGATGATAGTTTCCTTCTATGCTTTTTTGAAGCTGTATGATATTACCCGGTGGTTAAAGAATAATAAGAGTTTTAAGCTTAAAGACAGGATCTCCACGGCAAAGGTTTTTTCCGGGGAGGTGGAATATTCCGAGGACAATATGCAGCAGCTGTTTGAGGATCTTTTATTTGACGAGGAATGCTTTTAAGCAGAGGAGAAAAGGGTATGGATTTTTTGGAGGAGATAAGGGGCGAGACCGTAAAAGCCGCGGAGGAGCTGATAAAGACGGCAGGATTAAAGAAGGGAGATATCCTTGTTGTGGGCTGCTCTTCCAGTGAGATCTGCGGAGAACGGATAGGTTCCACGTCAAGCGCCGAAGTCGGTGAGACGGTGTTTGATGCGTTAAACATGGTGGCCGGAGGGGAAGGGATTTTTATTGCCGCCCAGTGCTGCGAGCATCTGAACCGTGCGCTTATAGTTGAAGAGGAGTGTGCCATGTACTACGGTCTTGAGCGTGTAAATGTGGTGCCTGCCTTAAAAGCCGGTGGTTCATTTGCCACGGCGGCATTTAATGCAATGAAAAGCCCTCGGGCGGTTGAGGGTCTGAGATCACAGGCAGCAGCAGGTATGGATATAGGGGATACCCTTATAGGTATGCATTTGAAAAATGTAGCGGTTCCAGTAAGACTTGAGATCTCAAACATTGGAAAGGCGCATCTGGTGTGCGCCAGGACCAGGGCCAAATATATCGGCGGTGAAAGAGCGCAGTATGATAAGGATCTGGGATAAATGATCAGTTCGACGGATAATGCAAAGATAAAAGACATCATAAAGCTAAAGACAAAAAAACGCTTCAGGGATGAGGCGTCTCTTTTTGTGTCCGAGGGGGAGGTTTTAGTTTCGGAGATCCCGCCGGAGCTGATAAAGGAAATATATATAAGTGAAGATTACCGGGGGAAGATACCGGAGACGGAGGCAGAGGTAATAAAGGTGGCTCCCGGGGTGTTTGGGAAAATATCCGATACGGTGACTCCCCAGGGGATAATGGCGGTGGTAAAAAAGAAGACCTGTACTCCTGAGGAGATCCTTGCCACAGAAACAAATGCTCCGGTTATTTTCCTTGAGAGGCTGCAGGATCCGGGAAATCTGGGAACCATTGTAAGGATGGCAGAGGCAGCAGGCGTTGCCGGCATCATTATGAGCAGTGACACGGCTGATATATATAACCCCAAAACAGTACGATCCACCATGGGATCACTGTACCGTATGCCTTTTTCTTACTGCGGGGATATGTCTTTCGAGATAAAAAATGCGAAAGAGGCAGGTATCGTGGTTTATGCATCTACTCCCGCGGATGCAAAGGATTTTTATGAATGTGATTACACAAAAAAAAGCGCATTCATAATCGGAAATGAAAGCGCAGGGGTGTCGGAAGATATAATGGTGCTGGCGGATGAAAGGATAAAGATTCCCATGGAAGGACAGGTGGAGTCTCTTAACGCCGCCATGGCCGCCACCATAGTCTGCTTTGAAGCAAAACGCCAGAGGGGTTAAACCTTTCCCAGCAACGCCTCCACCGCATTTTTTGAGATAAGAGGGGTCTCATGCTCAAGCAGGGAAAAAAGCACAGCCTCCGGGGCTTCCTTTCCCTTGAAGAAATTCATAAGAGGTGCGGCTGTTTTTCTGAATTCCTGAACAGGCATATCCCCCTGGGAAAGCACCAGTGTATATGTATTGCTCTGTTTTTTAAATAAATAACTCTCCCCCGTAAAGCCATCCGGGGTAGAAAGGCTTACGGCCCGCTCCACATCATCCAGTGATCTGAAATCAGCCATGACGCAGATGCGTCTGTGGCTTTTTTTATTGTCCGGAGAGGAAGGTGCGGGACCCTGGGGACCCAGTTGTTCAATGTAGCCCTCAAGGCGGGCTGCGGTATCATTTGATTCACCTGCCATGTTCTCGGTAAGAAAGGTCTCTGCCTCATCTGCTCCCGGGGGCGAAAAGAAAGAATTTATCAGATTTTCCAGTCCGCTTTCCGAAAGGGCGTGCACCAGGGAATCCAGGAAATCCTCATTCAGATATTTTTTTAAATGCTCGATGATATTTCCGTTTTCCGCAGCGGAAATAAGGTCTGATATCACGCTGGCCTGAAGCTCGTCAATGGGAAGGAGTACGGGAGTTTCCGGAACTTCTGTGGGCTTCAAAAAATCGGGCGTTTGGGTTCTTTCTTCTTTGACTTCATCGGAAGAATCTTTTTTCGGTTCATTTCCCAGGGAGATGATAATGTTTAATACATCATAAGTGGGAACGGCTTCAAGGATCACGGGATGGTTTGAAGGAGTACCGAAGACGCTTACCGAATGCTCCAGGATCTCGTTATAAAGCTCCCGTACAAGATCTGTCCTGTCAAGAAAATTTAGGGGGTCTATGCCTCTTGAACGCAGTTCGTCTGCCGTGACCACGCATTTTATCAGTCCCGATGAAAGCCTGTTGTAATCCATGATAATTCTCCCGTTTAAGATCTTTGTATTACAGTATATTGCAGAAATAGGGTTGTGACAAGGGGACGGTTTTGCCTCAAACCGCAAAAAAAGAAGACAGATAAAAAAATCCACCTGTCTCCTTTAAAACAGCACTGAAGGGTTCAAAAAGCTGTTTTGTGATAATCTTTGCCCGTCTCAGGCTTACGATAAAATTATAAAAATAATAAATGGAATAGTATCATGAGAAAAAAAGAAGGTATATGAGATATGCAGAGAAAAATGTAAATATCATCGTCCCTAAATATCGTATACCCGAAACGAACATTGATAATATACTATAAGAATAAAAACATTGCAACAGGTTTCGTTGTTTTTTTTATAAAATTATTGTAAAATCTCCTATTAAGTATGTAGAGCGAAAACGGTTTAAAAGAGAAAAATGGCACCTGAAGAGAAGAAAAAGAAAAAGAAAAAAGAAAGAAAGTGGCATAATATAGGCGGTGATAATCCGTCATTGCCTATAAAGATACTGTCTTATGCCATCGTAATGGCTTCTTTCTGGACCTTGGACTGGTGGCTCAGAGCCAATACGCTCGATATAGGCCGCTACGATTTCTGGACCTGGCCGCCCCATCTGTTTACAATGCTTTACGGGACCCTTATTTCCCTTATCATTTTTGCTATACCGAACAGAATGGTAAAGGATCTGACTTACAGTATTATTTTTTATGCTTTGGAGGCTCTTGTTATCTTCCAGTACGGAAGCAATCTGATCGTGGGGAAATTTATGACATTGGGAGAGTTCGGAGTCATAGGAGAGGGTACAACTTATTTCGGATTCGCCATGAAAAGCTTAGGGGTTATGACCTTCGTCTGGGCGGGAATTTTTTATGCAGAGGGACATCTGATAAAAAGGTATTTTCTTCCCAACACAGTTGCAAAAAGATGTTGGTTCAAAAAAGCGATTTTTGTACGTTGCGGAATAGCTGCAGGTTGTATTATTTTTATTATATTTGTTCCAAAGATGTATGACAGTACTGATAAAGACGACTGGAAAGCTTTTGACAGTCCGGCTTTTGAATATGAAAACTTTTCCAATCCGGGATTTGACATGCAGCTCTGTGGGTTTTACGGATATATCGCAAGGGATTTTCAGACGACCATAGCGGATAAATTCAAGGTAATATCAGAAGACGATCTGAAAAAAGCAGACGACTTTTTTGCAAAAAAGGGTGAGCACAAAGATAATTCCATGACGGGGATATACAAAGGCAAAAATGTGATAAGCATTATGATGGAAAGTATAGATGACTGGGTTATCACGCCTGAAGATACGCCGAATCTTTTTGCTTTAAAGTCAAAAAGTATCGATTTTACTAATTTTTATACCCCTTCCTTTTCAAATGGCTGGACCTTTAATACGGAATTTGCATACAATACTTCCATTTACCCCAAAACCAATGGAAATGCGGCTTATGGCATGGTGCGTAATAAATTCCCGGGAAGCATAGCATCCGTATTAAAAGAATCAGGCTATACGGCCAATTCTTTCCATGAAGGTGAAGCTACGTTTTACAACAGAGGACAGATACATCAGACTATGGGTTATAAGCATTATTATTCGTATAATGATTATTTTGAAGAAGATTCAACGGACAGACTCTGGGATTATAAAATTGTAAACGGGGAAAAGATTGTGCTACACAAAGAGGATGATACATATTGCACCCAAAAAGAGGAACTATTAAAGGATATTCTGGCACGTGGTGAGAATGTTGTTTCCGAAGGAAAGCCTTTTTATTCATTCATCATAACGTATTCGGCACATTTACCTTATGATACTACCTATACCATTTCTCGCAGGGCATTGAGCAAATATCCCCAGTATGACGAGAACAACGAATTTGACGTATGCCACGCATTGGCAAAACTTACGGATGATATGGTGGGAGAACTGATAGACGCGCTGAAAGCAGAGGGAATATTAGAGGATACGGTGTTATTGTTTTTCGGAGATCATTACACCTACGGAATAAAGGATCTGGAAGAACTGCACAGGCTTTCCGATAAGAACGGAAACACAAATCTGGAAAGAACACCTGCATTTATTTATTGTGCGGCAAATGAGACCCGGGTTGAGGTAAATAAAGCTGCACAGACTGTGGATCTGGCGCCTACCCTTATGAATCTTTTGGGAACCCGGGTGCCTGATGATATAATGGGAAGCGATGTGTTTGATGATAATTATCCGGGATATGTAACATTTAACATGGGGGTATGGCTTACAGATAAAGCCGAAACATATTCGGGTAAAGAAGAAGGTATAAAAAATATAACTCCTGAAGAAAAAAAGCAGATGGATATGTTTTTACAGGAATACTACGAAGTAAAGGATATCATTCTTGACAGCAATTATTACTCGTTGAAGAGAAATGCCTCATAGGAGAGGAGATCATGAGCGAATACAGATATAAAAGGAAAAAGAACAAAGGTAAAAAGATAGCCGCAATAATAATCGCCATTGCGGCAGCAGCGGCAGCAGCAGCCGGTTTTTTCGTATACAGATACCTTATCGAAAGCAATGAAAGGCTGGCGCCTGTTGATTATTACAAGGCGGGAGAGATGGGAAGCGCCGAAGGTCTTATCGTTATAAACGGTAATGTTATGGAAGAGAGAGCCTACTTTTTTAATGGCGGCGGCTATCTTCCCCTGGAATTTGTGGACAGGGAATTAAATGACAGGTTCTATTATGACAAGGAGACCGACGGTATTCTTTATACCAACGGAGAAGGTACCATGTCCATTTCCGTGGGAGTAACGGAATATACGGATACCAAGGGGGCGACCGTCAAGGCTGAAAGAGCGCCTTTCATAAAAGAAAATGACAGGTATTATATTGATGCGGAGTTTATACAGAGTTTTACGTCCATGACCGCAACAACGCAGACAGACCCCGCCAGAGTAGCCATTACCTACGGAACAAAAGGCTGGGACGGCGCAGGGGTGCTGGAGGACGCCCCCGTAAGATATTATGCCGGGATAAAAAGTAATATCATTACGGACGTAAAGGCGGGAGATTCCGTCAAAGTGGAAGGCACGGAAGGCGACTGGACCAAGGTTTATACGGAAGACGGATTTACCGGATATGTAAAAAGCTCCAAGCTTTCCGATGTTGCTCTTGTAAAAAAAGATCCGGTGGATGCGGATACTTATAAACACAACAAGGTGGATACACCTTTCAGCATGGCATGGTTTGCGGTGACCAATGCGGTGGCAAACCAGAATGCCGCTGAACAGACAAAGGAGATACAGGGGCTGGATATCATATGTCCCACATGGTACTCATTTGCAGATAACAAGGGCACCATAAATGATTTCTCGGATGCGGGAATGGTTGAGGATTTTCATAATAAAGGTCTTAAGGTCTGGCCGGTGGTAAATGATTTTACCAATGAGGTAAATATAAAAGAAATTCTTTCCTCAAAAGCCATGAGAACAAGAATGATAGAAAGGCTTATGTCCGATGCCGCATTTGTTAAATACGATGGTCTGAACGTGGATTTTGAGACCATAACCAATGATTCATCCAAAGATTTCCTCCAGTTTGTAAGGGAGTTGTCGGTGGAGTGCCACAAGAACAATATCGTTCTTTCCATAGACGACTATCCGCCTAAGGGATACAACTCTTATTATGATATGGAGGAGCAGGGACAGTATGTGGATTATGTGGTCCTTATGAACTATGATGAGCATTATGCGGGATCTGATGAGCCGGGAAGTGTTTCTTCCATTAATTTCGTAAAGGAAAATATTGACGCCGCACTTGAGCACGTACCGGCGGAAAAGCTGGTAAATGCCCTTCCTTTCTACACACGTATATGGGGAGTGGACGGCAGCGGTAAGATCATATCAAATGCCTCTACGGGAATGAAAGAGACCGCCGATAATATCGCCGCAAATAATGCCGCCGTTACCTGGAGTGATCAGTACGGACAAAATGTTGCCACATACGAAAAAGAAGGGGCTAAGTACAGCATCTGGGTTGAGGATGCGAAGTCCCTTAAGCTAAAGCTGGATGCCACCAAAGAAAAGCAGTTGGCCGGTGTGGCTTTCTGGCGTCTTGGTTATGAGACGGCGGATATCTGGAGTGTTATTACGGAGTACAAGAAATAATTAAAAAGCCCCGGGACGGTTTTTATGAAAACACTTATAAAACATGTAAGCTCTGATGAAACAAAAAATACCCTATTGATAAAAGATGCGGCGGACATTTTAAAAAAGGGCGGTCTTGTGGCGTTTCCTACGGAAACGGTTTACGGAATAGGAGCTGACGCCTTTAATGAAAAAGCCTGCAGGCGGATCTATGAAGCAAAGGACCGTCCGCCTGAAAAGTCTCTTATCGTGCTTATTTCGGATATCAAAGATCTGGAAACGGTAGCAGCAGAGATACCTGAAAAGGCAGAACCTTTTATAGAAAGGTTTTGGCCCGGGCCTTTGAGCATAGTCTTTAAGAAAAATAAAAACCTGCCGGAAACAGTTACGGCAGGGGGAGACAGGGTCGCGGTACGCCTTACATCCCACCCTTTATTAAAGAGGCTTATTTCTGTGGCGGGATTCCCAATAGTCGCTCCCAGCGCCAATCTGTCCGGAAAGCCTTCCTGCATTAAAGCGGAGGATGTGCTCTCCGATATGGAAGGACGTGCAGACATGATAATAGAAGATGACGGGTCTCTCGGCGGAAAGGAATCCACGATCATCGATGTGACGGGAGACCATATCCGTTTACTCAGGGAGGGCGCCGTGATCCGTAAGGATCTGGAGTGCTGTTGCTTAAAGGGGCACGGCATAATATAATTACGCCATGAATACATTTAAGAGAATAATATTCGTTAGTAATGAAGATAAAACAAGGGGACCCATGGCCGCCACCATTATGGCCAGTCTTTTAAAGGATAAGGATACATCCTTTATCATTGAGTCAAGAGGAATGGTAGTGCTTTTTCCCGAGCCTTACAGCCCGAAAGCAGTAGAGGCCGCGAAGCTTCGTGACATGAATCTTCCCGGCAAATTTTCCAGGCAGCTTACGGAGGAGGATTTCGGGACGGACACCCTTGTGCTCACCATGGAAGCTGCCCAAAAGGATAAGATCTATCGCAAATATCCAAAGGCAAGAAATGTTTTTACATTAAGTGAATTTGCGGGGGAGTCCGATATGGTGCTTCCCAATCCTTACGGAGGAAGCGATGAGGATTACAGGGACAGCTTCGATGAGTTGTACGGAGTGGTCTTTAAGGCAACGGACGCCCTTTTGGGTTTTAAGGATACAATAAGAGAAAAGAGTAATACCGGGGGAAACTGATGATAGGAATAGCAAGTGATCACGGAGGCTTTGCGCTGAAGGCAGAGCTTATAAAGCATTTGGAAGATAAAGGATATGAGTTAAAGGACTACGGGTGTTTTTCAGAGGAGTCCTGTGATTATCCGGATTTCGCACATAAAGTAACGGATGCGGTACTGTCAGGAGAATGTGACAAGGGAATTCTTCTGTGCGGAACCGGAATAGGCATGAGTATTACTGCCAACAAGGTTAAAGGTATAAGGGCTGCCCTTTGCGGGGACTGCTTCAGTGCCGAGGCTACGAGGCTGCATAATGATACTAATGTATTGTGCCTGGGAGCCAGGGTTACTGGACCGGAGCTGGCCTTTAAGATAGCTGACATTTTTCTTGGGACGGAGTTTTCCGGGGATGAAAGACATCTCAGAAGGATTGCAAAGATAGAAGGATGACGGCCGGAGACCGGGGGACGGTTTTCCCCCCGAAGAAACAAGCGTGAAATGAAATCCGGTAAGACGGATTTTTGAGAGAACAAGGGGACAGTTTTTGAGTCTCACTTCAGGTAGACACAAAAACCGCCAGCCTCTCTTCGAGGTATGATATAATGAGTGACAAAAGAAAAGACTACATATCCTGGGACGAATACTTCATGGGAGTGGCAAAGCTTGCCGCCTTCAGATCCAAGGATCCCAACACCCAGGTGGGAGCCTGCATAGTAAGCGGGGATAACAAGATACTATCAATAGGCTATAACGGCCTCCCGGTGGGTTGCTCAGACGATGAATTCCCATGGACAAGGGAAGGCGACCCCCTGGAGAATAAATATCTTTATACTGCTCACAGCGAGCTGAACGCCATCTTAAACTACAGAGGCGGAAGCCTGGAGGGGGCAAAGATGTACGTTACCCTATTCCCCTGCAATGAGTGCGCCAAAGCCATTATCCAGGCGGGGATAAAGACGGTGGTCTTTGAAAGTGATAAATATGCGGACACCCCGTCGGTCATCGCATCAAAGAGGATGTTTGATGCTGCATCGGTAAGGTATTATGAGTACAACTCCTCGGGAAGGCGCATAGATATACAGTTATAGAACAGGAACTAATAAGACAATGAATTTTATCAGAGCAATAAGAGACAAGCTGGCACAAGTTGATGAGGTGGTCCCCATACTTGTGTTTTTTGAACTTGTTTATCTGGGAGTGGGGCAGCTTATCATATGGGCATTCCTTCCGGTAGATAAGCCCTCCGTGGCTCTCGGCTTTGCCATAGGCGTGGGGTTTGCCATGATGAGCTCCATCCAGAACGCATGGGTTTTATCAAGGGCGCTCAGCAGCGGTAAAAGCAGAAAAGCCTCTTCCGCCAAAATGGTCATCTGGCTTATCGTGCGGATCGCATGTATAGGCGGGATAGTGGTGCTTGCGGTGATAACGGATTTCTGCAGCCCGGTGGCGATCCTTATAGGAGTTTTGTCCATACAGATCGGTGTTTATTTTGAACCCTGGGCAAGAAAAAGAAGACAGAAAAAAGAAAACAGAGAAGATAAATGAGCAGAGGGTACAGAAAGACCTACAGGAAAATGAAAAGGGTATATAAGAATGTGGAGCTGGAAAGAAGATCTTTCCCCAAGCCGCTCCTTATTCTTATCATTTGCGCGGCAGCTTTTGTTGCCGCTTTTTTCGCTGTCAGGGCTTTGGTCAGATATATGGAGGAAAAACAGGCTCCCCATTTGGTACAGGAAACCGCAAGACTTGACGCGGGAGAAGAGGGAGTCAGGATCTGCATGAAAACCCCGGGAGGGAAACTGTTTAATCTGCTGACGGGAAATAAAGCCGCTGATTTTTTAAAGGATGAAAGGGGAAACACCCTGGTGCCCCTGTCGGCGGACAGAAAACAGACCGTATTTATTTCCGCGCCGAAGGAAGATATTAGGCAGCTCTCCTATCAGGTAAGAAATGCGGCAACGGGAGACCTTACCGAAGAGACCGTTGCGGAAAACCTTAACCCCGTAGAAGGCGGTACGGAAGCCGTTCTTGAGATAAAGGATCTTCTTAACGAAAACAGGGAATACAACCTGCAGCTGCGTCTTGAAATGAATAATGGTTCCGTAAGGCTTTACAACACTATCATAGAGCTTATGGGAGATGTATGGGCAGAAGAAAAACTCGCCTATACGGAAAGGGTGACGGGGCTGCTTTATGACTCCTCAAAGGCCGAAGAGGTAAATGAAGAGTTTTCTCCCATGTCCGATACGGACGGGACCAATTTTGCAAAAGCCGGTATAAACAGCCTTACTTCTGTGCTTATGTGGGAGGGACTCTCTCCCAAACCGGCGGAGATGCCTGTTCCATCCATCGTAAAGGTGGATGAGGAGTCAACGAAGATCACCCAAAGTTATCCCGTTGAACTTACCTCTGCCGAGGGAGATAAGGCAATGGTTATAGTGAATGAGGCATTTTCCGTGAGAATGACCAATTCCGGTGATGTGAAAATGGTTAATTACGACAGGTCTGCCTATGAAACCCTTAAAAATCCCCAGGTAAGGGAAGGTAATATTTCCCTTGGATATCAGGCAGATGAAAATACAGCGGTGACCGTAAGTGAAAACGAAAACTACGGAGCATTTATAAACGGCGGCAATCTCTGGCTTGTGGCCGGGGGTTATGATGTACAGAAGAGTAAGCTTACAAGGGTTTTCAGCCTTGAAAAGGAAGATGGTAAAGAGATGTACAGGACCGGAGAGGTATCCGTAAATGATGAAGGTATCATCACGGAAACAGACGGAGAGTACGGGGTAAACATCCTGTCCGTGGACAATGAGGGCAATATAAGATTTACTGTTTACGGAACCTATCCCGGAGGCTTCAGGAGCGGAGAGACGGGGATAGGCGTGTATACCTATAACAACGGGGCTAAGGAACTTTCCGAAGTTTTATTTATCCCGGAAACAGGTGAATTTTCCACAATGAAAAAGGTTTCAAAGGAAAGCTATCTGAATGATAACGGGGAATTTTTCACGGTAAAGGACGGGAAGCTTTACAGGATAAATACCGCGGATTGGGGTGTGATCGAAGTGGCCCGGGCGGATAAGGGGAAAAGTTATGCCGTTTCGGAAAGGGGAAGCGCCTTTGCTGCGGAAGGTAAAGATAAGATCATTACTTATGACTGCGAGAATAACACTTTAAAGGAGATATCTCCGAACAGGGGAGAGAGCCTGTTTCTTGTGGGTTATTCCGGAGAAGATCTTGTTTACTGCACCGGAAGAAATGAAAACGAATCCCCCGACGGCAAGAAGTACATGGATGAGATCCGTGTGATCGATAAAGAGGGCAATG
>CACWUI010000021.1:7413-20878 GCA_902764045.1 uncultured Lachnospiraceae bacterium | reverse complement strand
ATCCACCGAGGATGTAGCCTCATCCAGTATCAGCATCTTACGGTCCGCAAGGATCGCCCTGGCGATGGTAATAAGCTGTTTCTGTCCCTGGGACACATTTGTAGCTTCTTCATTCAGCTCCATGTTATATCCCCCGGGGAGGGTTTCGATAAAGCTGTGAGCTCTGGCCGCCTTTGCCGCTTCGATAACCTCTTCATCCGTTGCATCCGGTCTGCCGTACCTGATATTTTCCATAATCGTGCCGTTAAAGAGCCACGTATCCTGAAGCACCATGGCAAATGCCCGGCGCAGCTTTCTTCTGTTTACCCGGCTTATATCCACACCATCTATCTTAATAGTGCCGGAATTCACGTCATAAAAACGCATAAGAAGCTTCACAACCGTGGTCTTTCCCGAACCCGTAGGCCCTACTATGGCGATCTTATTGTGAGGATGCGCGGTAAATGAAACATTTTTCAAAATGATCTGATCCGGGTCATATCCGAATTCCACATTTTCAAATTCCACACGACCTTCAATGTTTTCGGGAAGACTGACGGATTCGCCGGAATGATCCTCCTCAGGCTCCTCCAGAAATTCAAACACCCTCTCGGATGCCGCCGCCATAGACTGCAGCTGGTTTACCACCTGGGCAAACTGCTGAATGGGCTGGGAAAAGCTTCTTACATACTGGATAAAAGCCTGAATGTCACCTATGGTGATAACGCTTTTAACCGCCAGGATCCCGCCGATGATGGCCACTGCCACATAGGCTAAGTTTCCTATCGCCATCATAATAGGCTGCATCAGTCCGGATAAAAACTGGGACTTCCAGGCGGAGTCGTACATTATCTCATTTTCACGGGTGAAATCCTCGGTAGCCTTTTCCTCACGGTTAAAGGCCTTTACCACCAGATGCCCGCCGTAATTTTCCTCCACCTGACCGTTTAAAACGCCCAGATGCTTCTGCTGGGCATCGAAAAACTTCTGTGACTTCTTAACAGTCAGCGCGATAAGCCCCATGGAAAGGGGCAGCATCACCACTGCGATAAGGGTCATCAGGGGTGAAATGGTAAGCATCATGATAAGCACACCTATCACCGTGGTCAGTGACAGAATGATGGTGGTAAAGGTCTGGCTTAAGGACTGGCCAATGGTATCCACGTCATTTGTCACCGTGGAGAGCACGTCTCCCGTAGCCTTGCTCTCGAAGTATCCGAGAGGCATGCGGTTTATCTTTTCAGAAATATCACGCCTTAAGTTAAATGCCACCTTCTGGGTAACCCATGCCATTATCAGGGACTGGACCATCATAAACAGGGCGCCGATGACATAGATTATGATGGTGATTATCAACACATAGCCGATAGCAGGCATGTCTATAAAACCGTCACCATTTATCTTTGCCATGATGCCGTTTGCAAGGATGGTAGTGGCGCTTCCCATTTTCTTGGGTCCTATAACAAAGAATATAGAGCTTACACCTGAGCAGGCCATGGCAATGATGACTGCCACCATGTAGCCACGCATGTATTTCACCAGCTTACCCAGAGACCCTTTGAAATCCCTGGCTTTTTCACCGTTTGCTCCGGCTATGGGGTTTCCGAACCCGCCCTTTTTATGTCCGGCACGCATGTGATCAGACATTGGCGCTCACCCCCTTTCGGTTCAGCTCATCGGGGGAGAGCTGGGACTCGGCGATCTCCCTGTAGGTGGCGCATGAAGCTATCAGCTCCCTGTGGGTGCCTCTGCCTACTATCCTGCCTTCATCCATTACCAGTATAAGATCCGCGTTCAGGATGGTGCTCACACGCTGGGCAACGATGATGACCGTGGAATCTCCCACGTTCTCTTTCAACGCTTCACGCAGCTTCCTGTCGGTCTTTACGTCAAGGGCCGAAAAGCTGTCGTCGAAAATATATATCTTAGGATGCTTTGCCAGAGCCCTTGCTATGGCAAGCCTTTGCTTCTGACCGCCGGACACATTGGTCCCGCCCTGGGAGATGGGGCTGTCGTAGCCCTCTTCCTTTTTTTCAATGAAGTCGTCTGCCTGGGCGATGGCCGCCGCCTCTCTTATCTCTTCGTCCGTAGCCTCCGTATTCCCGTAGGAAATATTTGACCTGATGGTCCCGGAGAAAAGTATCCCTTTCTGGGGCACATAGCCGATGGCTTCACGCAGACTCTTTAATTCGATGTCCTTAACATTTACCCCGTCCACCTTTACCTCTCCGGCGCTTACGTCATAAAGCCTTGGTATAAGCTGGATAAGAGTGGATTTGCCGCAGCCCGTGGAACCTATGATGGCCGTGGTCTTTCCCGCCTCTGCGGTAAATGTGATGTCGCTTAAGACCTCTCCGTCCGCTCCCGGATATGTAAAGTGCACATTTTCAAAATCCACGGTGCCTTTTACATCGGACATCTTTCGGGCATCCGGCTTATTCTTAATGGAAGACTCTGTATTTATGACTTCATCCACACGCTTTGCAGCAATGGCGGCTCTTGGGATCATAACCGCCATGACCGTAAGCATTATAAAAGAAAGGATGATATGCATGGTGTAGGTGATGAATGCGGTCATCTGACCCACGCGCATATATCCCGCATCTATCCTGTGGGCCCCCACCCATACGATAAGACAGGAAACGCCGAACATCACGAACATAAAGGCAGGATACATAAATGAAATGGCGCGGTTAATGAAAACCTGTACATTATAAAGATCCATATTGGCGCCTTTAAAGCGTTCCTCTTCCCTCTTCTCATTTCCGAAAGCCCTGATAACGGGAAGTCCCGTGATGATCTCCCTGGTGATACGGTTAATGTTATCCACCAGCTTTTGCACGATGGCAAATTTGGGCATGACAAGAGAAAACAGGAAGATAATGATGGCCACAATGGCAAGGATGGCTGTCAGAATGACCCACCACATGCCTGCTCCCGTGGTAGCCACCCTTACCACTCCGCCTATAGCCATGACCGGCGAAAACAATGCCAGCCTAAGGGCCAGTGTGGTGGTCATCTGGATATTCTGTATGTCATTGGTAGTCCGGGTGATAAGGGATGCGGTGGAAAATTTTTCTATCTCCGCATTGGAAAATTTCATGACCCGGGAATACACTCCGCTTCGCAGGTCACGCCCAACGCTTGCCCCTATCTTTGAGGCAATAAAGGACACAAGGATCATAGTAAAGGCCAGGATAACGGCAATGATGATCATGATGCCGCCGGTACCCCACAGATAATCCTGCTGCTTGGCATAGATATCCACCCCGGCCTGCTCTTCCAGTGTCTTGGCAAATGCCTTGCCCATACTTATCTGCAGAGCCTCACCTCCCATGGCATCCAGCTGCTGCGACAGTTTTACTTTCATATCCTCAAGCATTGCAGAGTCCAGTTCCCCGGTCTCTTCCATGGCTTTAAAAACAGGGCGCAGGTCCGCCGGATACTCGGTGATACCCAGCATCTCCGGACTTAATCCTTCGCTTTCCTCCAGTACTTTGACCAGGGTCTCCTCGTCCATCTGCGCCACCTGACCGTCAAGCACCAGTGATATGGCAAGCTCGTCGTCCAGGTTATTTAAGGTATTTTCGTCGGTATATCTTATCTCGTATATATCCCCGTTTTTTTCATAGGCGTCTTCCCAAAGCTTTTTTTCATTTTCATCCATGAAAAGCTTGGCCGCCTCGAACTCTTCGGGCACTATTTTTTCAGGGCACACGTGCTTTATGCCGTAGCCCTGTATCCCCGTATCTATTATTCTGGATGTATAGTCAGGAAGCGTTAATTCACATATGGCCTGTACGATAAGCAGTACTATGACCAGCAGTACCGACAGCTTATAGGGCATTAACGTTTTCATCCAACGTCCCATAATGAAGGGTTCCTTTCTTGAACACGTTATCTGATAATCATATCTCTTTTACCTTGAAGTTTCAAGCAAGAGGCAGTTAACGTAAGCCGCTTCAAAGGACATATCATACAGCTTTATCACATCCTCACCCTCAAGCGCCTTTGCGCTCTCGTATATTTTCTTATCTTCTTTAAAGGGTGCTATGTATAAAGGCCTGCCCGCGCTCTTACTTTTTTCTGTCAGGGTCTGAATGCACAGACTCCTGTCTTTAACCTCTCCCGCACCTTCACCGGTGCAAAATGTGCCGGAATGATATCCGTAGACCAGCACGGCATCGACATTTTCCACACTCACGTCTTCATAGGAAAATCCCGGATATGGTCTTAAAGCCGCCACTTTCAGTCCCGGCTTTATTCCGGCTGCGAATATCTCTCTTCTTTTTTCTTCTTCCAAAACCGGAAGGCACCTGTCCTCATGGAGAGTGTTTATCACTATCCTCCATGAGAATCCTTCTCCCGTCATGTTCAGCCCCTCAGGGTAAAACTCCGCGAAAGGCTGTCCGCCGTAAACAGCCGGGCTGTCACAGCCGCTGTCTGCAGCCATCAGCTCTCTTCCCTTGTATGCGGCGTAGGTTCCTTCTTTTTGCCAGACTGTAAACACATCATTATACATGCCCGTTTTTGACAGAAAGTCGATAAGCTTTACCGAGCCGTCAAAATTGGCAAATGCATTGCTTCCCGGCACCTCAGGCGGCTTGTCCGTACCTACCACCACCAGGGGACAGGGAATAATGTCCTTCAGAAGCGTGCCCAAAAAGGCCGCGGTAAAGGACAATGTGTCCGTGCCGTGGGTGATGATCACACCCTTATATTTTTTCAGGTCTGTTTTATTAAGAAATAACAGCAGCTCATTCAGACGGTCCGGTGTAAGATTCTCACTTAAAATCGTAAACGGTGATGCGAATTCAAATCTGTCCGCATCACCGTGTTCGTTTTCATACATCCGGATAATGGTCTGGCTGCTTCCCGGGGCAATGCCTATGGAATCGCCTTTTACGGTGCTTCCAATGGTGCCTCCGGTAAAGATCACCAAAATATCCTTCATAATATATTATTCCATTTCATCAGGTCTGGTCACAGGCTGGCTGCTTAGAGTCTTTTTCTTCACCACCGGCTCCGGCAGCCTGTAGATCTCCTCAACCTCTGCAACCTGTTTTTTAAATTCTACGTTGTTCTTGTCCTTTACCTCGAAGTCCTTGTATTCATGCATATCGTAGTTGTTCTTTCCGATCTCGATAATGGTGACACCGATGTTTGAACAATGGTCTCCGATACGCTCCAGGTCCACATTCAGATCGGAAAGCACGAATCCGATAACGGGAGTGCATTCGCCGTTTGCCAGATACATGATCCTTCTTTCCTTCATCCTGTAGCTTATCCTGTCAATAACCTCCTCGTGAGGCTCTATGGTCATGGCGATCTTCATGTCCCTGGTCTTTACGGTCTCCACCGCGATATCAACCGTGTCCATAACAGCCCTTGTAAAGACCTGCATTTCCTTTGTGACCGCCTCGGAAAATTCTTCCTTTTTCTCGAATTTCTCCTGTGCGGATTCCAGTATGTTGGTGGCGTGATCCGATATCCTTTCCAGGTCTCCGATGCACTTCAGCAGCATACCGTGGGTATCCACGTCTCTTACGGTCATATCATTGGAATTCAGCTTCAGCAGATACGAGCCTATCTTGTCCTCGTACACATCCACCTGTTCTTCCATCTCGACTACCTGCGCAGCCTTTTGCGAGTCGTAAGTCCATAATAGATCAACAGCAATACGAAGGCTTTCTTTTGCAGTCTCTGCCATTTGCCCGACAACTGCTGCTGCCTGCTCAAGCGCCAGAGAAGGATTGCTAAGGAAACGCTCATCAAGTCGCGCAAGATATTTTCTCTGAACTTCATCTTTGTCATCTTTCTTTTCTCCTCCGCGAACCGTAGCGTAAGCAAGCTTCAAAAGCAGCTTTCTGTTGGGCAAAAGTACTGCCGTGGTAAGAAGATTGAATATGGTATGGAAGATCGCTATACCCATTGTAGTGGCAGGCTGGTCCAAAAATTCAAAAGGATGAAAGGCATTGATAGTGTAGAATACCGCAACGAACAGTATGGTACCTATCACATTGAAATAAAGATGGATACATGCCGCCCGCTTGGCGTTCTTGGTAGTGCCCGCACTGGATATAAGGGCGGTAACGCAGGTTCCGATGTTCTGGCCCATGATGATGGGAAGAACGCTGGAAAAATTCACCGAGCCCGTAAGGATCAGGGCCTGCAGGATACCTACCGAAGCCGAGGATGACTGTACCGCAGCGGTAAAAGCCACACCGGCAAGGATACCCAATATGGGGTTTGAAAACATGGTAAGGAAATGGGCAAATTCCGGGGAATCCGCCAGAGGCGCAACGGCGCCGCTCATGAATTCCATACCTATCATCAAAAGACCGAAACCGAAAAGGATCTGGCCGATATTATTCTGCTTTTCTTTTTTTATGAATGTTACGAGAATGACACCGGCAAAGGCGAAGGCAGGGGCAAAGGAAGCCGGCTGAAGCAGCTTCATAAACAGGTTCTCACCGCTGACACCGGATAAGGAAAGTATCCAGGATGTGGCGGTGGTACCCACGTTTGCGCCCATGATAACGCCTACGGCCTGCTCAAGCTTCATAATTCCGGAGTTTACGAAACCGACCACCATGACCGTGGTGGCGGATGATGACTGGATAACTGCAGTCACACCCGCGCCCAGAAGCACGGCCTTGATGGGGTTATTTGTAAATTTTTCGAGGAAAGATTCCATCTTTCCCCCGGAAGTGCTTGAGAGTCCCGCTCCCATAACATGCATTCCGTATAAAAACATCGCTATCCCTCCCAGGAAGGACAGACAGTTAAATATGGTCATTTTAATCCTCTGAAATTAAAAAATGGTTTTTCAAACATAACCTGTTTATTATAACGGAAACCTGTCTGAAAATCCAGTTTATTCTTCCTTCTTGCCGAAGGCTCCGCCTATCTTACCGAAACCGTCCTTAAGCTTGCCGCCCAGAGCGCCTGCGCCGTCCTTTATCTTTCCGCCTACCTGGCCTGCTCTGTCTTTGATATCTTCAAGCTCGATCTTTCCGTCTCCGTCCGCATCAAGTGCGCCTTTAACGGTATCCTTTACCTTGCCTGCTCCGTCCTTTATGGCATCCGTCACCTTGCCTTTTTCAATGTTTGCATCATCTGCCGTATCAACGGCTTCGTTTTTGATCTCTTCTACATCTGACATAATCTGCCTCCTTTGAAAAACGATTGTCATGTTACGGATTTATGATAAATCTTTAGGATGTTTTTCGCAAGATTTTATTTTTTTTATGCAGGATAAATGTTATAATTGTACAAAATAAATCTAACTACAGAACGGGGGTTCAAAATGGCAGACGAAAATACAAATAATGTTCCGGAAAGTGTTGCCGGATCAGACAGCATTTTTAAGATAGACGGTGTTATGACCGTAAACAGAAACAACGTACCTACCACATTCCTTTCAGGCATGATCCAGAAGGGAACCCTGCACGCAGGTGAGGGTATCGTTGTATTCAGCGGCGAGAATAAGCCTGTTCTTACATGTAAGATCACAGGCATCGAAAGGATCGGTCGTGATACATTTAATGAGATCACTTTTAAAGAAGACGGCTCTGATAATGACAACGCATACGGCTTATGGGTTGACAACGACAACGCCGACCTTTTTAAAGAAGGCTATTACATCACCAGTCTTGTAAACGGCAGGAACAAGTCCAACAAGGACAGACTCTCCCCGGAGCGTATGGACGAACTGGCTGCAATGATCGACAATTCCGACATTGAGTCTTTCCGTTTTCTTACCATACAGGAACTCAGCGCTGTTGTGCAGAAGATGAAAAAGGATAATGATCCTTCAAAACAGGCGCGTCTGAATGAGATCCAGGAGCTTCTTTATAAGAAGATCTTAGAGGCGGATACCATTTACCTCACACTGGACAATACCACAAAGGCACCTTTCTTTAACAACGGCGCCGTGGATATCTATTCATTGAGATCATACGCAGAGGATGCGGTTGATTTCTACGGCAAGCAGTTCAGAAAGCTTTCCGTGTTTGAGGCAAACAAGGAAAATCTTCAGGTTCCGCTTTTCGTATGGCTCACCCTTATGGGCGTAAAGACCGTTACCATTGACAACGGACAGCATCACGTGCCCCTTGAAGTAGATCATTTCCTTACAGATGAAGACAGGAAGTCTACTATTATCGAGGAGACACCGGCCCACCCGCCTTTTTATAATCCCGAATTCAGATATGCCATGAACACCTGTGTTTCAGAACTTCGCTGGCCCGTTAATTATCCTGAGAGAAAGGCAAACTGCGAGCGCAAGGACAAGGAGATGTGGGAGGCATTTAAGAGTGCCAATCTTCTTGTGCCCATCAAGCAGCGCGACGAGAACGGCGAAGAGTCCAGAACTCCCGAAGGCCAGGTAGCCATCCCTCATATCAACAATGCCGAGAATGAAGAGTTTATCGGTCTTTTCACGGATATCGACGAGATGAGAAAGCTTTATAAGCTGGACGACTGGGGCATCATGATCATGGGACCCAAGCAGGTGCTTGAGCTTGATGACAATGTGGGTATCGTTATCAATCCCTTAGGTGAGAATCTGGACATCACTAAGGACAAACTTCCCGAGTACAGAAAGAGAGTGCTGGGGGATTCAGAGCCTGACCTTAAGGTGGTGGCTGACCCGGACGAGGAAGAAAAGACCGGTGATCCCGTGGAGGATGCGCCTCCCGTAAACATCAAAGTGGAAAAGGAAAATGCGGACGGCTCCGTTGACTCCGTCGAGAACGAAAGTGACGACGGCGGCGAAGCCCCCGGGATAAAGATCTCCATTGCGAAGGATCCTTCCGACGAGTAAAATCCAATTATAAAAACCCCTCGGAACAGCACTCCGAGGGGTTTCGTTTTGGTACTAGATATTGTTATATCTTGGTTTAGTCATTGTATATCTTTTCGTTCAATTTGTAAAGAGTATTTTGTTTAATTAAGTAGGTAATCACAAGAATAAGGCGTTCACAAGAATATACGCAAATAAGATAAACGGTGCCATGGCGATACCGCCACCGGCACTTTTTTTAGCATAGACCAGCGCCCCTACCATGGTCCCCAGCACACAGAGCAAAAGATTCATAGCCCCAAGGGATATACCCAGCGCCATAAATATCTTCACATCCCCCGCTCCGAAGCTTTTGCCCGTCACAAAATAAGCCGGCAGCAAAACGCAGGCTCCGACAGCCACACCCGCCATTATCGACAAGGGACTTTTCCCGAAAAACAAAACCTGCGGTATCACATAAACCACCGACAGGGCCGCTATCATTATCACATATCTGTTGGGAATGATCTTAAACTTCGAATCGAAGATCGCAACGATAACAAGGATTATCGTGATGAGAAAAAAATGAATTGTATGTAACATTCGGATATTATACCGTATGTTTATTTTATTTACAAGAGTTTAATAACTCATTATCTCCGCCTTCAACTCCCCGAAGCACTCCTCTATCTTCCCGTCATTGGAAAAGCGTTTCACGATACCCGCAGCCGCCAGCTTATCCTCCGAAAAATCCTCATTGTCAGCCTTAAAACGTCGCTCCACCTCTTTAATATTGGGATTTTCCTGACGCTTTTCCCGCTCCAGAGCCCGTTGCTTTCTGATATCCGGAGACACCTCCACATACAAAGGAATGACCCTGTCCGCCCCGAAATACTCCCTGTATCTCACAAAGGCCTCAAGGGTATTGATCACAAAAAAATCATCCGGAGTGTCGGCACTAAGTTTTTCATCTGCCACAGTCAGATAGTACCAGTCCCCGGAAACCGTATGATAAACCCTCTCCTCTATAACACGACCCTGCTCTTTTAAACGGAGTCTCTCTTTTTCATTGATAAAGTTGTACTCTCGGCCGTCCTTTTCCCCTTCTCTTTTGGGTCTTGTGGTATAAAGCACCACCGGCTTCAGGTCCAGTTCTTTATCAGAAAGAAGTCTTTTGGCAAGCTCATCCTTGCCGGAGGCGCTTTTTCCCATTAAAAAATATATAAGTGACATGTCCATTCCTTAAATCAGTCAGTGATAAGACACCTGACGGTTTTCTTTTCGTCCCTGTCCAGACTGTCCGTAATCTTTCCGATAACATCCGGATCCAAAACCTCTCCTGCAACCGCCACGGGGATCCCCGGGGGATAAATGCAGAGATTCTCCGTAACCACTCTTCCCGCCGCATTTTTAATATTCACATCCTCGGACTTGAGGTAATTGTACTCAACGGCGCGCCAGGGCACCATGCCCGTCTCAGGCAGATGCGCTCTGTGTTTGCCTCTTTGCTTCCGTAACGGCGCAAAATCCCTGTCAAGATTCCTCACGGCTCTTGAGAGTTCATTATACATTTCCTTCGTATCAGCAAGTGAGGTCATGGCAATGGCGTAATCCGGCGTACCCATTTCAAGCTGGATATTGTATTCGGAAAGAAGCCTGTCGCATAGCCTCCTGCCGTCATCTGCCAAAAATACCAGCTTTGAAGGATCATCCGACTGGAAAAGCCTGATATTTTCCAGATTGTTGTTCAGGTTCATACGGAGGGTAATGAGCCTTTTTACATAATGCTCCATCAACTCCCTGCCCTGCTCCGACTCTAAGATGTCAAAACATGCGCTGATGCTTGCCATCAGAAGGTACGACGGGCTCGTTGTCTGGTACGCATTCCAGAAATATTTTATACGGTCCTTGTTTATAAGGCTGCCGTTTAAAAGAAGAAGCCCGGTCTGAGTCAGGGCCGGCATGGTCTTATGAAGACTCACGATCGTAGCGTCCGCCCCCTCTTCCTGGGCTGACGGAGGAAACAGGGGGTTAAATGCCAGATGGGCTCCGTGAGCGCCGTCCACTATAAGGGGAACACCCTTGGCGTGTGCAGCCATGGAGATCTCCTTAACCTCACTGACCACTCCCTCATAGGTGGGGGATGTTATAATGACCGCTTTTATATCAGGTTCCTGCGCAAGGGCTTCCTTTACCTGCGTAGCGGTAATGCCTTTGTCAATACCGTTCTCATCCTTTTCCGGAAGAATGTAGACAGGGGTAAGATTTCTCATAATAATGGCATTTATCACGGAAATGTGGGCGTTTCTCGCCACCAGGACCTTATCTCTTTGCAATACCGCGCCGCAGACAGCGGCAAGGACTCCGGCAGTGGAGCCGTTTACCAGAAGAAGGGCCTCGTCTGCCTTAAAAAGCCGCGCTCCGCGATACATCTCCGCAGCAAGAACACCCTTTGCATCGTGGAGATCGTCGAAGCCGTCGATCTCGGTAATATCCAACTCAAAAGGCTCACCGATACGGAGCTGTGGGTTTCTCTTCCCTCCCGGCATGTGGAAGGGAATGATGTTTTTTTTGTTGTATTCTTTTAACTTTTTATATAATCCGTCCATGGTTTTATTTTAGTATTCTTTGTGTAGGAAAACAAGGTTATCGGGGAAATTATTTTACACCGCAAAAAACACCCCGCAGCGATCACTTTCGTCTCCCAAAAACAGCAAGCTGTTTTTAATGTCGACGAAAATGATCCTGCGGGGGTATTAATTTGATGTGCTTAGGGTTTATGATATAACACCATTCCCTGTCGCATTTTAATAATACGAATTTAATGCCTTATAATTTCCGAATGTGGTACAGCTCCTTCCGCCGTGATACATTCTTACAATTTTCGCATCCATAAGACCGAAAAGCGTACTCTTTTTCATGGATGTGCCCAGATTTCCCTGGGTAACCTTTGTTGCCGAGGACGCTGCGCCTCTGCCGCAGTCATTGGGTAGAGGATCCGCTGTTTTAAATACCAGCTCATTTCCATTCATTTCCCAACCGGTAATGGCGATCCAGTGAGTATAAACCTTGAAATTTTGTACAATGACCACCGATGTCTGTCCGTGGGTAAGACTGTCCTTTAAGTACTCGGCTGAAACCGTGCCTCCGGTCACACCTTTAACGGGCACGCCCCTGGTGGTATTTTCACTTTTGATAGCATTTACTATCTTGCTCGGATAGCATGCACCCACTCCGCCTTTTTTCCCGAAACTGCTTCCGCAGACTGCTCTCCATGATGAAAGGTAATCCTCGTACTCTGCCTTTGTGTCAATATTTTTGCAATATCCTGCGGCCTGCATAGCCATAAGGGATGATGAAGAACCGCATGACATGGGATAATATCCGTAGGTCCTGTACTGGTTCACATATTTGAAATCGGAATGATTCACTCCCGTAAGGATACCATTGGCGTTAAATGTATAATCGGACCTGTCGATCTTTTTCGTACCTGATTGGTACATCCATCCGTTGGATCCGAAATAGTGAAGTCCTTTGGAATCTTTGTACCATCCCTTAACCATCCATCCGTTTCCGCCGAAGTATGACCAGTGCTTTTCAGCATTGCCGTCCGGATTGGCGGTTCCTTTTCCCATTTGCTGCCAGCCTGTTCGAAGCCAGCCGTTTGCCCCGAAATATGACCAATGCTTTTCGGAATTACCATCCGGATTGGCGGTTCCTTTTCCCATCTGCTGCCATCCTGTACGCAGCCAGCCGTTGTCACCGAAGTATGACCAGTGGCCCACAGTCTCGCCTTCTTTGGTGCCCATCGATCTCCAGCCGGTATAAATCCTTCCGTTGGTCTTATCAAAATAGCTCCAATGTTCCGTTTTTTCACCATCGTCCTGAGTGAGTTTTTTCCAACCGGTAACAAGCTTTCCGTCTTTTACAAAATGGAAGTATCCGTTTGAAACCACCCATTTGTAACCCGTTGCCGGAACCTCAACATCTTTGCCTTCTATTTTGATCTTTACAGTTTTGTCTTTTTTTGCTTCAGATGTCTTTGATGCGGCATTTGAAGGGGTTTTGGATGCTGCGCTTCCGGATGTTTTGGTCGTCGCAGTTCCGGAGGTCTTGGTGGTCGCGCTTCCGGATGTTTTTGCTGACGCCCCCGTCGAAGTTTTGGATGCTGCGCTTCCGGATGTTTTGGTCGACGAACTTCCGGATGTCTTTGTCTTTGTCTGTGTTGACGCCTTGGTCGCAGTCTGAGATGTTGCTTTGGTTGCAGACTGAGTCGACGCCCTAGTTGTTGTCTTTGTTTCTGTGGTTGCGGCAAATACATCGGCCTGACTGATCGATGCAGTACCCGCAATAGTTCCCGCAGCAAGAAGAGCTGCAACTAAAGTGTTTTTTAATCTCATTCTTTTCTCCATAAATTTTTTTTCAATAAAAAAGAGCCTTTTTAGCTCTGTCTTTTTAGGATTCAAATAAAAACCTTCGATATAATACAGGAATTGTAACATTTTGTCAAATCTTTGTAACTATTTTGTAACAATTTCTGCATATATAAAAAAGCCCTCTTTAAATCCCCCCCATCTTGCATTATAATAAGTAGTCAGAAAAAAGGGCAGAATGGAGATCGTCATGGAAGAAAATAAAAGACCGGAAAACATGAAAAGAATAGACTCCCCGGAGCTTGCGGAAAGCTTCATCGCGGAGCAG
>CACWUI010000021.1:0-7382 GCA_902764045.1 uncultured Lachnospiraceae bacterium | reverse complement strand
CTCAGGTGGGTGACAAAAAGGTACTTCTTGCGCTGTCCGGAGGCGTGGATTCCTCGGTGGTCGCGGCACTTCTTATCAAAGCCATCGGCAAAAACCTGGTGTGCGTCCATGTGAACCACGGACTGTTGCGAAAAGGCGAGCCGGAAGCCGTTGTCAAAGTATTCAGGGATGAAATGGATGCCAACCTCATCTATGTGGACGCATCAGAGAGATTCCTGGAAAAGCTGACCGGGGTTTCCGACCCTGAGGAAAAAAGAAAGATCATAGGCAAAGAATTCATAGATGTCTTTGCAGAGGAAGCCGCGAAGCAGGAGGGTATCGAGTTTCTTGCCCAGGGCACCATTTACCCGGATATACTTGAAAGTGACGGAGTCAAGGCTCATCATAATGTGGGCGGTCTCCCTGAGGACCTGCAGTTTGAACTTGTGGAGCCGGTGCGCCTTCTGTATAAAGATGAAGTAAGAGTCGTGGGCAAGGCTCTTGGTCTTCCTGATGAAATGGTTTACCGCCAGCCCTTCCCCGGACCCGGTCTCGGCGTAAGGTGTCTGGGTGCCATTACCCGCGACAGGCTTGAGGCCCTGCGTGAGTCCGACGCCATTCTCCGGGAGGAACTTGCAGATGCCGGGCTTGAAGGAAAGGTATGGCAGTATTTTACGGTGGTTCCCGATCTCAGATCCGTGGGTGTATCGGAAGACGGAAAGCGAAGCTTCGCATATCCGGTGATAATCCGTGCGGTAAATACCGTGGACGCCATGACTGCCACCATAGAAGAGATTCCCTACGGACTGCTTGGGAAGATCACGGAGCGCATTACAAAGGAGGTAAAAGGCGTAAACAGAGTGCTTTACGACCTGACACCTAAGCCCGTTGGCACGATCGAATGGGAATGATAAACGCACTCCGACAAAGCCCGTAAAATAAGGCTTTTCGGGACTTCGGGATAGAATTTGATACTATTTTGATACTATCCCGAGAAGGTTCATCATTCTAAAGAACAAAGAGAAGCATCTAAAAATGCCCTCTGAGTATCGACCATGATATTCAGGGGGCATTTTTCTATGAGTACAAAAACTGAATCGCTTATACCATCATTAACCGTTTTTCATTTCTTCCGCAAGCATATCGCTCAGTTCCTGAGATATGACGTGCGCCCATTTACCGGAAGAATCTTTGGCCGGGTAGTTGTAGCGCCAGTCATCATAGTCTTCCTTCGTAATCTTTTCTTCGCGATAGAGTGCAGCCTGCTTCTGCCAGGCATCCAGCATCTCGCCAACATTCACAAACTCCTTGCCGATCTCAGGATTCGGCTTGAGCCGGAGGCAGGTGCAGCCGTCAATGTTGTCCACGGTAAGCCCGTACATATCTTCAAGAGCGAAGAGGGTGTGCATGAGCCCTATGTAGGTATCAATGTCTGGCACCTTGAGCGCCGCCGGGCTGACATTAAAGAAATAAGCCATCTGCCTGATCATATCTTCTTTCGGAGTGCGTGCTTCGGACTCATACTGCGTCATGCGCACTTCCGAGGTTTTGAGGGTAAAGCCGAGAGCTTCGCCCAATTCCTTTTGTTTCATTCCCTTGCGCTTCCGGAAGAAGCGAATCCGATTCCCGATTGCCATAGAAGACCTCCTTAAACAAATCTGTTGAAGTCAGTATATCACGGCAAAATGAGAGAATCAAGAGAAACTTAAATAAAAAAATTTAAGATTTTGTCTGAAACGCACTTGACTTAACTAAAAAGAGTAAAGTATAATGAGGATGAACTTAAATAAAAAGCGTTAAGATTGACGGAAAGGAGGTGATTCTATGCAGAATACAGTGTTCATCAAAGCGCAGGAGATTGCGGAAGAATTGGGTGTTTCCAAGGCAATGGCCTATCGGATGATCCGGGACTGGAATGAGCAGCTCAAAGCAAAAGGCTACACGACCGTCACAGGACGTGTGAGCAGACAGTACTACAAAGAACAGGTATATGGCCTTGCGGCCGGAAAGGAGGCAGAACATGCCGGCGTATAAAGATCAGAAAAAAGGAACATGGTATTGCGCGTTTTACTATGAAGACTGGCAGGGCGTGCGCAAGAAGAAACTGAGAAGAGGATTTGAGACAAAGAAAGAGGCGCTGGAGTGGGAGCGGCAGTACCTTCTCATGCAGGCGGCGAATCTCAGCATGGAGTTCGGAGCGTTTTACGAGATCTATGCGGAGGACAAGAAAAAAAGGGTGAGGGAAAATACCTGGGAGTCGAAGGATCATATCTTCCGAACCAAGATCCTTCCTCACTTCGGTAAGAGAAAGCTGAACGAGATTCAAGTCAAGGATGTGATTGCCTGGCAAAATATGTTGCTGGAATACCGTGACGAGAATGGGAAGCCATATTCTCCGGTCTATCTGAAGACGATCCACAATCAGCTCTCAGCACTTTTCAATCACGCTATCCGGTACTACGGATTGAAGGCGAACCCTGCAGCCATGGCAGGGAATATGGGAAAAGAAACCAGCCGGGAAATGAATTTCTGGACGAAGGAAGAATATCTCAGATTCTCAGATGCGATGATGGATAAACCGCAATCCTATTATGCCTTCCAGCTGTTGTACTGGTGCGGTATCAGGGAAGGTGAACTGTTGGCACTGACACCGGCAGACTTCGATCTGGAAAAGGGGGTGCTGTCCATTACGAAATCCTATCAGAGACTTGGCAGAAAGGATGTGATTACAGAGCCGAAGACGCCAAAAAGCATCCGGGACATTCAGATGCCACCGTTTCTTGTAGAAGAGATAAAAGACTATCTGAAAAGCCTTTATGGAGCCTCGTCGGATCAGCGAATTTTCGACATGACAAAGCACAAGCTCCATCACGAAATGGATCGCGGAGCAAAGGAAAGCGGAGTTAAGCGCATCCGCATCCACGATCTTCGGCACAGCCATATCAGTCTGTTGATAGATATGGGATTCTCCGCGGTGGCGATTGCAGACAGAGTGGGGCACGAAAGCATCGATATCACTTACAAATATGCGCATCTGTTCCCTTCCAAGCAATCGGAGATGGTGGAACAACTCGAAGCGAAAAGATGGGAGGAAAAGGCATGAGCGATAAGGTATACGACCCCTACGGACGATGGCGCGGCAGGACGGTTGCCTTCAGGATGTCTGAGGAAGAAGCAGAGCTTCTGGATGCAAAGGTTAGATGCTCCGGATTGACGAAGCAGGATTATCTTGTGAGGCGGCTTCTGGGATGGGAAATCAAAGTGTATGGCAACCCTAAAGTCTATAAAGCGCTTAGAAACGAAATGAAAGCAATCTATGAGGAACTGCTGCGGATCGAGAACGGTCAGATCATGGATGATGATCTGCTGGAACTTATCCGGATTGTTGCGGTGACACTGGATGGAATGAAGGAGGAATGCGAATGGAATTAAACAAACAAAATGCCGCCCCTGATGTGACTGTTGGCGCAGCCACGGGACAGCATCCATTGAAAGTTACAAACAGTATAGCAAACCCGCAAAAACAGAACAACCCCAACATTTTGGAAACGGTATCGATGTCTGAACTATACGAGAAAGTGTACGAACCAAGGACGCCGATCGTGGACGGACTTCTCTATCCGGGGCTGTACTTCTTTGTCGGTGCTCCGAAGGTGGGGAAATCATTTTTTGTAGCACAGCTTGCCTATCATGTGGCCGCCGGTCTGCCACTCTGGGACTACCCGGTGCGGCAGGGAGATGTCCTCTATATGGCACTGGAAGATGATTATGCAAGACTTCAGAAGCGCCTCTCCAGGATGTTCGATGTAGAGGGAAGCGAAGCACTGCATCTTGCCACAAAGGCAAAAACGATTACGGAAGGATTGGATGTGCAGATGGATCGTTTCGTGGAGGAGCACCCGAATGCGAGGCTTATCATCATCGATACACTGCAGCGCATCCGTGATGTCGGTGGCGAACGATACAGCTACGCCGGTGATTATGAAGTTGTAACGAGACTTAAAGATTTTGCAGATCGTCACGGCGTCTGTCTGATGATTGTTCATCACACAAGAAAGATGGAGGCAGAAGACAGTTTTGATATGATCTCCGGCACCAACGGCCTGCTCGGTGCGGCGGATGGAGCCTTTATCCTACAGAAAAAGAAACGGACGGACAAGACCGCTGTTCTCTCTGTTGTCGGACGGGATCAGCAGGAACAGGAAATCACCATCGAATTTGATCAGGAAAAGTGTTTCTGGATTTTTGTGAAGGCGGAGACGGAACTGTGGAGAGAACCGCCGGATCCGCTGCTTGATGCGATTCAATCGTTCCTTGAAACGGAAGACGGTACTTGGGAGGGAGCGCCTACTGAATTGCTGGGTAAGCTGTCCGGGGTAGAACTTTCGGCCCCTCACTCGTTAACCAGAAAGCTCAATGTGAGTGCAGAAAGATTGTTCAACGAATACGGCATCCGCTACGAAAGCGGGAGGACGTGTGAGGGAAGATTCATCAAACTGGAACGGAATAAATGAGTAAAAGGATATGACGCTATGTCGCTATTTTTTATATCAGACCCGATATCTATAAAAGCGTCATAGCGTCATGGGGCGAAGGAGAAAGGATGAAAAAGAATGTGCAGATTCCGTATGAATTATTTGCAGATATTTTGAAATACCATCTGCTGGAGCTGGATGGATTTGAGGAAAAAATCAAGAAAGGCCTGGAACAAAAACTGGATGCTTTGGTGAATCAGGAACTCTACAAAAAATACAAAACAGCACCTACCGAAGAGGAACGCGAAGCAGCCAGAAAAGAGTATCTGGATCGAAAAGGTGTGCCGGAGAGCTTCCGCTGGTGATTCCCTCTTTTCCTTGATGACAGGAACAGGGATGTGGCACATCCCTGTAAAAAGCAGTCAGAGAAGAGGTATTTGGAGAGCAACGCCCGGGAGACAACATGGAGCAAGACGTATTCTTTCTAAGGCCTCGCCGTTTGAGAGCGAAATACACCCATCGCACAAATCTTGCGATTTGTTCTCCGGGTATTTCGCTCCTGCGGAGGGCCGGTGCCATCGAACGCGACATGAAGAATTCATTTTCGCTTCTCAGGCACCGATGATATTTCCTCAAAATCCTGCCCGGATTTTTACGAAATATCATGTGCGGCTTCTCCGCATGGATGCCCGGAAACGGGCGTATGTGCGTAAGCGCTCCCCTAAGGTCGCACGCACGAAGAACATTGGCAAGCGCATATCGAAGGAGGTGATCTTTTGGTTCGCCACACATTTATTCAGATGACAAAAATTCATGATGTGGGAGGTCGCATCGGATATATCACGAGCGTGGAGAAGCAGGAGTTTCTGTACGTCACTTACGATACTGCGGAGCCTGTCGACGAAGAATATTGGAAAAAGCTGGCTAAGGAGAACCAGAAAGAATTCCGGAAAAGTGGTACAGAAGGAAAGTGTATTGAGGCCAGAGAACTCATCATTGCCCTGCCGGAAAATTATACGGAATATGATCCGGAATCTGTGCTGAAAGAATTCACGGATGCCTTCAAAAAAGAATATGGTGTGGAGTGCATCTCTGCACTTCACCACAACAAAACAAAGACTAACTATCACATCCATCTCATCTTTTCGGAGCGGCAGCTTCTTCCGGAACCGGAGGTGAAAATCGCCACAAGGAATATGTTTTATGACGAGACCGGGAAGAAGGTTCGGACAAAGAAAGAGATTATGGATGAGGATGGAAATATCAAAAAGGGATGCTCAATTGTAAAGAAGGGCGAAGTGTACGAAGAGCATCTTTTTGGTACAAAAGATCCGAGATTTAAGGGAAAAGAATTCCTTGCGGAGGCGAAACAGTTTTATACCAATATCATCAATCTTCACATTCAGGATCCGGAGAAGCATCTGAAAGTTTTCTCTTATAAGAGTGTATATCTTCCGACTAAGAAGATCGGGAAGAATAACCCTAAAGTTGCCGAGATCAAAGCGGACAATGCCGCCAGGCGGGAATGGAATCAGACCGCGGATGTCGCGCTCGTCTCCGGTGTGCCAGAGGAAAAGATTATGGAGGTCAAACGGGAGGATATTCAGAAAGCTACAAAAGAATCCGTGCAGAAAAAAGGATGGCTGCCGGGACTGTTCCGCTCCATTGTGAACAAGGCCAGAGAGAAACTGCAAGGCTTGATCCGCACGATGAAGCTACCGCCAAAGCCAATCCCTCAGGTGGATATAGATGTCTACAACAGAATGGTTAAGCTCTATCAGGCGCTTACGGCAGAATATGAAATCACGGAAAAGCTGGACAAAACCATTCTCCAACTTGAGAGAAAACTGGATCGAGCCACCGGTTTATTTAAGGCCGGAGAGCGAAAGCAACTGAAAGAACAGATTGCGCGAGCTGAAGCATCCAAAGACAAACATGAGAAGGCTATTGATATTAAAGTGCGGAAAGCCGGATATCCGGATGTACAGAGCTTCATGCAAGTGCTACGCAAATCAAAAGAACTGGTGACAAAGTATGACGAGGAACTGCGCGCGTGGAAAGAAGAGGTGGCTGCCATAAAAGAGGGTAAGCAACCACACCGGAGACCGCCAAAAGCACCGGAGAAGAAGAGTCTCTGGGAACAGCTGGCAAGACTTAAGAAGGAAGCACAGAAGCAACCTCAAAGGAAACATCAACATCTCAAGGAGTTGGAACGATGATTCAGCTATCGCGGTCAAATTTTTTGACCGCGATAGCAAAAAGGCATTCCGTTCACGAGATTTGCAAGGTATAATTAATTAACCACATCTTACTTAAGAGGACTTGATATGAATAAAAAAGAAATAGCCATCATAAATGAACGATCCTTACAACACAGAGTCTATATTGTTCGTGGAATCCCAGTCATGTTTGATTATGATCTCGCTGAAATATATGGGTATACGACAAAGGCGTTCAATCAGCAGGTTAAGAATAACATACAGAAATTTCCGGGAGAATTTCGGTTTCAATTGTCTTCTTCAGAAGTTGAGGAATTAACGCGGTCAAATATTTTGACCGCGATGCAGACAGCAGGTGTAAAAGGTGGTAGAACATCGCGCCCCTATGCATTCACAGAGCAAGGCGTATACATGTTGATGACGGTCTTAAAAGGCGACCTTGCAACAAAGCAGAGCCTCGCGCTTGTTCGCCTATTTAAAGGAATGAAAGATTATTTAATCGAGAGTCAGCCACTCATCAGTCAAAAAGGGTATGCCGCCCTTATAGAGCAGGTTGAAGAGCATTCCGCAGATATTCGTGAAATCAAGGAGAACATGATAAGCAAGGCAGAGCTCTCTGATTTCATGAAAATATTTGACAACAGTAGAGATGCAGAGGAGGTTCTTATCCTGGACGGCCAGCCATTTAAGGCGGATGTAGCATATCAAA